>DASXPS010000059.1 GCA_036493475.1 Sporichthyaceae bacterium
CAGTCGACCCAGGATCGAGTCGTAGCGCAGCAGGTGCGCCAACGTGGCATTGTCGGTGAGGTCGTTCACGCCGACGATCTCGATGTCCGCGCCACTGGCCAGCACGGCGCGGAAGAAGTTTCGACCGATCCGGCCGAAGCCGTTGATGCCTACGCGGATGGCCACCTGTGGGTCTCCTCCGAAGTGCCGGTCAGGGGTGTCTTGACTTTACCGCCCGGCGTCGACGCACCGTCATCCGCCGGTCGCCGGCGCCTCCCCGGACGGACTCGCGGACGAAACCGGACAAAACACCCGGGTTTGTCCAATTTGGTTGCAGGCGTCCGATTCGCGGCGGATCGTGAGCGTCAGGCGGCCACAGGGGAAGGGCATTCCATGGGCATTCGGGGTCGGTTCGGCGCCACCGTCGCAGCACTCGCCCTGGGGCTGGCCGGTCTCACCGTCAGCTCCCCAACCGCATCCGCCGCCGGACCGGCGGGAGCTTCGGTCAAGCCCGAGGTCACCTCGGTCAAGGTCGGCCCGTTCCTGCTGCCGCCCGCCCCGTTGGGCACCGCGCCGAATCAAAACCGGGTGTTGCCGCAGATCGCCAAGCCGTGCTCGGACTGCTTCATCACCTCGGTGGTGCCGCACCTGGTCTACGCCGACGGCAGCAACGCGGACATGGACACCGGGGTGATGCTGCATCACCTGGTGATCGTCGAGCCGGGCAAGACCGACGTCACCTGCGCGCGCACCAAGGGCATCGGGGCCGCGGGTCGGCGCATCTTCGCCTCGGGCAACGAGCGCACCCCGATCACGCTGCCGGACGGCTTCGGCTTCAAGGTGGGCGACGAGCGCTGGGCCGGGATCATCGAACTGATGAACCACAGCGACCAGCCGAAGACCGTCTACTTCACCGCCGACGTGACCCACGTGCCGGCGAGCACGCCCGGCATGAAGCCGGTGACCCCGGTCTGGCTGGACGTCAACAACTGCTCGGACTCGCAGTACTCGGTGCCCGCCGGCAAGAACGCCACCCCGTGGAACTGGACGTCCACGATCACCGGGCGCATCGTCGCGGCCGGCGGGCACGTGCACCCCGGTGGCCAGGGTGTGACGTTGGATAACGCCACCACCTCCCAGCGCATCTGCTCCTCGCGCGCGTCCTACGGCATGGACGGCATGGACATGCAGGGCATGAGTGAGATGGCCGGCATGAAGGCCATGGACGGCATGGTCACCAAGATGTCCACCTGCAGCTGGGACAGCCTCGGCGTGCTGCACAGGGGCGACGATTTGCGCCTGACCAGCATCTATGACGCCCCACACGCCCTGCACGGCGTTATGGGCATCATGCTCATTGCCGTCTACGAGACCAACGACCTCACCGGCGGCACCAAGGCGCCGGCCAGTATGCGTCGGACCCCGGACACCAAGGTCCCGGCCGACGTCGCCGACGACGAGGGCGGTCACGACCACCCGATGTCGTAGCTGATGTCATCCGCCTCGACCACAAAACGAGGCCCGCTGGTGGTCGAGGCAGATGACGTCAGCCCGGTGTTACGGGTGTTACGGGACGAGCATGTCCGGGGTGAGCGAGGCCTCGGTGTCCGGGATGCCGAGGTCGGCGGCCTTCTTGTCGGCCATGGCCAGCAGTCGGCGGATACGCCCGGCGATGGCGTCCTTCGTCAGCACCGGGTCGGACAGCGCGCCGAGTTCCTCGAGGCTGGCCTGCTTGTGCTCCACCCGTAGCCGGCCGGCCGCGGCCAGGTGCTCGGGCACCTCGTCGGCGAGGATCTCCAGGGCCCGGGCCACTCGGGCGCCGGCCGCCACCGCGGCGCGGGCCGAGCGACGCAGGTTGGCGTCGTCGAAGTTGGCCAGCCGGTTGGCGGTGGCGCGCACCTCGCGGCGCATCCGCCGTTCCTCCCACGCCAGCACGCTCTGGTGCGCACCGAGGCGGGTGAGCAGCGCGCCGATGGCGTCGCCGTCGCGGACGACCACGCGGTCCACCCCGCGTACCTCGCGGGCCTTGGCCGCGACGCCGAGCCGACGGGCCGCGCCGACCAACGCCAGCGCCGCCTCCGGACCCGGACAGGTGATCTCCATCGCGGAGGACCGCCCCGGCTCGGTCAGCGAACCGTGCGCGAGGAACGCCCCACGCCAGGCCGCCTCGGCGTCACACATCGATCCGGACACCACCTGCGGCGGCAGCCCACGCACCGGGCGGCCCCGACCGTCCACCAAACCGGTCTGCCGGGCCAGCGCCTCGCCGGCTGCCACCACGCGGACCACCCAACGGCTACCCCGACGCAACCCACCGGGCGCCATCACGGCCACCTCGGAGGGATGCCCGAAGATCTCCGCGATGTCCTTGCGCAGCCGTCGCGCGACCGACCCGGTATCGAGTTCGGCCTCCACCACGATGCGTCCACCGACCAGGTGCAACCCGCCGGCGAAGCGCAGCGTCGAGGAGACTTCTGCCTTACGACAACAGGGTTTTGTCACCGAGAGTCGGCTGAGTTCGTCTTTCACGGATGCGGTCATCGCCATCTACCGCACACCGCCACTGGTTCGAGCGCCCCCGCGCGGTCCCGTCATGCCCCGATCCTGCCACGCATGAAGATGCGACGGTACGCCGCTGCCAAGAGTCGCGGATCGTGACGTGGTGTTCCGTCGCCCAAAGCCACCGGTTCCAGGATCAACTCAGCACCCATGGAGCTCGCCGTTTTGCGCAACGCCTCGCGATCGGTGACCGCCGCCGGATCGGCGAGTACGACGTCAAGGCGCAGGTCGGGGGCGTGTTCGGCGAGTACCTCGAGATGACGCTGTGGGGAAAAGCCGGTTGTCTCCCCCTGCTGCGCCTCGAGATTGAGGGCCACCGCCCGACCCGCCGACGTGGTGCACAAGGCCGCGGCAAGTTCGGGCACCAAAAGGTGCGGCAGCACGCTGGTGAACCATGATCCCGGCCCCAGCACCACCCACTCCGCCTCCCGGATGGCCGCGACCGCCTCCGGACAGGCGGGTGGATTCGGCGGCAGCAGACCGATGTTGACCACCCGGCCCCGGGTCGTGGCCACTGCGAACTGCCCACGCACGGCGGTGATCCGGTCGGGCACCGCCGGGTCCAGGCCGGCCACCGCGGCGGTGATGTCCAACGGCACCGAGGCCATCGGCAGCACCCGACCGCGCGCGCCGAGCAGTCGGCCCACCCAGTCCAGACCGGCCACCGGGTCGTCGAGCAACTCCCACAGCGCGACAATCAACACGTTGCCGACGGCGTGATTGTGCAGGTCCCCGGCCGCCCGGAAGCGGTGTTGCACCACGCGGCTCCAGGTGGCACCCCACTCGTCGTCGCCGCACAACGCGGCCAGCGCCATGCGCAGGTCACCGGGCGGCAGCACGCCGAGGTCGCGGCGCAGTCGCCCGCTGGAACCGCCGTCGTCGGCAACGGTGACCACTGCGGTGAGCGCGTCGGTGACCCGACGCAACGCGGTCAGCGAGACCGCCAAACCGTGACCGCCGCCGAGGGCGACCACCCGCGGGCCCTGGCGCTCGGGCGCGGGCCTCATCCTGGTGTGGGGTGCGACGAGTTCACTGTGACCATGGTTCGCTCGCTGCGCTCGCTCACTCTCGTCCCATGTCGCGGTGCACCACCCGGGTGGCCGGCCCGGTCGCGCTCAACCGCGTTCCGATCTCCTCGGCCATCGCCACGCTGCGGTGCTTGCCGCCGGTGCAGCCCACCGCCAACGTCACGTAACGCTTCCCCTCCCGGCGGTACCCCTCGATCACGTTGGTCAGCAGCGCGAGATATCCGGTGAGGAACTCGTACGCCCCCGGCCGGGACATCACGTACTTGCGCACCTCCGGGTCCAGCCCGGTGTAATCGCGCAGCTCCGGCACCCAGTGCGGGTTGGGCAGAAACCGGCAATCGACGACGAGATCGGCGTCCACCGGCAGCCCGTACTTGTAGCCGAAGGACACCACGGTGATCGACATCGTCGGGTCCATGCCGCCGCTGAACGCCTCGTCGATGCGTTCGCGCAGTTGGTGGACGTTCAACGTGGTGGTGTCGATGACGTGATCGGCGCGGCCGCGCAGGTCGCGCAGCAGCGCGCGCTCGGCGGCGATGCCGTCGGTGACCCGGCCGTCCTCCTGCAGCGGGTGCGGCCGGCGGACGTTCTCGAAGCGGCGGACCAGCGCGCCGTCGGAGGCCTCCAGGAACACGATGCGCAGCAGCACGGCGCGGGCTTCGAGCTCCTCCAGGGCTTCGCGCAGGGTGTCGAAGAAGGCCCCGCCGCGCACGTCGACCACCGCGGCGATGTTCGGCACGGTGCCCTTGGTGCGCACGCCGAGCTCGACCAGCGGCGCGAGCAGGGCCGGCGGCAGGTTGTCGACCACGAACCAGCCCAGGTCCTCCAGCGCGTTGGCCGCGGTGCTCCGGCCCGCGCCGGACATGCCGGTGATGATGGTCAGCGCGATCGGGGCGCCGGGCTGGGCGCCCTCGCTCCCTGCGGACACGCTCACTCCTCCGCGTCGGTGGTGTCGTCGAAGTTGATCATGACGCCGGTGGCGGTGTTAAGGGCCGGGGCTTGACCCGGAAGGGTGGCGAGCGCGGCATGCACCGCGGCCGCGGTGCGCGGGCCGAAGCCGGGCACCGCCGCGATGTCGTCCACGCCGGCCGCCCGCAGCTTGCGCAGCGAGCCGAAATGCTTGAGCAACACCGCCCGCTTGCGCTCCCCCAGACCAGGCACGTTGTCCAACGCGCTGGTCACCATCGACCGGGAGCGGCGCTGGCGGTGGTGGGTGATCGCGAAGCGGTGCGCCTCGTCGCGGACCCGCTGCAACAGGTACAGCCCCTCGGACTGCCGGGGCAGAATGACGGGGTCGACGACGTCGGGCAGCCAGACCTCCTCCAGCCGCTTGGCCAGCCCGCACAGCGCGACGTCGTTGACACCCAGCGCGGCCAGCGCGGCCGCGGCCGCGGCGACCTGCGGGGCGCCGCCGTCCACCACCACGAGGTTCGGTGGGTAGGCGAACTTGCGCGGCTTACCGGTCTCGGGATCCAGCGGGGAGGCGCTGGGGTCCTCCGCGCCCGCCGCGCGCTCCTCCAGGTAGCGGCGGAACCGACGGGTGATCACCTCGGCGATGGCGGCCACGTCGTTCTGCCCCTCGACCCCGCGGATGAGAAACCGGCGGTACTCGCTCTTGCGGGCCAGGCCGTCCTCGAACACCACCATCGACGCGACCACTTCGGTGCCCTGCAGGTTGGACACGTCGAAGCACTCGATGCGCAGTGGGGCGTCGTCCAGCGCCAGGGCGTCCTGGATCTCCTGCAGCGCCACGGACCGGGTGGTCAGGTCCGAGGCGCGCTTGGTCTTGTGCTGCACGAGGACCTCGGCGGCATTGCGCGCGACGGTCTCCATCAGCGCTTTCTTGTCCCCCCGTTGCGGCACCCGCAGGTGAACCCGGGTGCCGCGGGTGGTTTCCAGCCATTCGGTCAGCGCAGCCGCGTCGGCGGGCAACTCGGGGACGAGCACCTCGCGGGGCACGGCCTGCGCCCCCTGCACCGCGTCTCCGTAGAGCTGTTGCACGAAGTGCTCGACGAGGTCTCCGGTGGTCACGTCCTCAACCTTGTCCACCACGAAGCCGCGCCGGCCGCGTACCCGCCCATCCCGTACGTGGAAGACCTGAATGGCGGCCTCCAGGGCGTCGTCGGCGAGCGCGATGACGTCCGCGTCGGTGCCGTCGCCGAGCACCACGGCGTTGCGCTCCACCGCCTTGCGCAGCGCCCCGATGTCGTCCCGGATCCGGGCGGCCCGCTCGTACTCCAGCTCCGCGGCGGCCGCGGCCATTTCCTTCTCCAACCGGCGCAGGTAGGTCGCCGTCTGCCCGGCCATGAAGTCGCAGAAGTCCTCCACAATCCGCCGGTGCTCGGCGGCCGAGACCCGACCCACACAGGGCGCGGAGCACTTGTCGATGTAGCCGAGCAGGCACGGCCGACCGGCGATGGCCGCACGACGGAACACGCCGGCCGAACAGGTGCGCGCCGGAAACACCCTCAACAACAGATCGAGGGTTTCCCGGATCGCCCAGGCATGGGCGTAAGGGCCGAAGTAGCGCACGCCCTTCTTGCGCGGCCCGCGCATCACCAGCAGCCGCGGGTACTCCTCGTCGAGGGTCACCGCCAGGCTCGGGTAGGACTTGTCGTCGCGGTAGCGGACGTTGAACCGCGGGTCGTACTCCTTGATCCAGGAGTACTCCAGTTGCAGCGCCTCGACCTCGGTGTTGACCACCGTCCAGTCGACCTTGGCCGCGGTGGTGACCATGGTCTGGGTGCGCGGGTGCAGCGCCGTGAGGTCCTGGAAGTAGGAGCCGAGCCGGGACCGCAGGCTTTTCGCCTTGCCGACGTAGATGACCCGGCCGGTGGCGTCGGAGAACCGGTACACGCCGGGCGAGTCCGGGATCTCCCCCGGCCTCGGACGGTAGGTCGCCGGGTCAGCCACGACCCGAGATTATGCGGTGAGGGAGACGTTTCCGCCGGAGACGCTGACGTTCTTGCTGGGCAACGGCTGCTGGGCGGGCCCGTGCACGACGGAGCCGTCGTTGATGGAGTACTTGCTGCCGTGACAGGGACAGTTGATGGTGCCGTCGGAGACGTCGGAGACCGTGCAGCCCTCGTGGGTGCAGATCGCACTGAACCCCTGGTAGCTGCCCGCGGTGGGTTGGGTCACCACGACCTTCTGCGCGTCGTAGATCTGTCCGCCGCCGACCGGGATGTCCGAGGACGCCCCGAGCGCCTCGCCACCGGAACTGCTCGAACCGCTGTCGCTTGCCGATGCGCTCGGTGACGGGCTGCCCTCGGTGGGGGCCGCCGCCGTCGGCGTGGAGCCGCCGGTGTCGCCGCCGGACGGGGCGCGCACCGCACCGCTGTCCGAGGACGAGCCGCCACATCCGGCCAGCGCGCCTACCGCTCCCAGCGCCAGTGCTCCGCGCAGCACGGTGCGCCGCGCAGGGTGCGCCGGCAGCGTCGGGTCGTCGTGTTCGGGCATGGGCTGGTCTCCTGTCGTGAGCTTCCGCGGCGGTCCCGCGACAGGGTATTCGGCCCCGATTAGCGCACGGTTGGCTGCCGGGACGCC
The DNA here is from genome assembly GCA_036493475.1 of Sporichthyaceae bacterium. Classification (NCBI taxonomy): domain Bacteria; kingdom Bacillati; phylum Actinomycetota; class Actinomycetes; order Sporichthyales; family Sporichthyaceae; species Sporichthyaceae bacterium. The sequence goes on from DASXPS010000059.1 coordinate 7,113, forward strand.
ATCACCGCAGACGGCATCCCGGCGGCCGCAGATCAGACCTCGTAGACCTTGCCCCCCGCGACCTGGACCTTCTTCTTCGGCAGCGCCACCGTGGCGGGACCGCCGAGCGGGTGCCCGTCCGTGATCGAGAACGAGCTGTTGTGACACCCACAGTTGATCGTGCCACCGTCGCAGTCGGCCAGGACGCACTCCTGATGGGTGCAGACCGCGCTGAAGGCGAGGAACTCGCCCTTCTTGGGCTGGGTGACCACGATCTTCTGGTCGTCGAAGATCTTGCCGCCGTTGACCGGAATGTCCGAAGTCGGGCCGAGCTCCGTGCCCTTGGGCTTCACCGCCGCGGCCGTGGTGGCCTTGGGCTTCGCCTCCGCGCTTGCGGTGGCCTTGGGCGTCGACTTGGCCTTGGCCTTGGCCTTCTTCTTCGCCGCCGCGGTCGGCGACGGAGTGCTCTCCGGGGCCGCAGCGCCGGCGTCCGCCGGGGTCTGCGCCGCCGCATTGCTGTCCGAGGACGAGCCGCCGCAGCCGGCCAGGACACCAGCTGCCCCCAAAGCCAGTGCCCCGCGCAGCACGGTGCGGCGCGGAGGCTGCCCGGGAAGTGTCAGATCGTCGTCGTGCTCGGGCATGGAGATGGCCCTCCTGTCGTCGGGTGGTGCCATAGCGGCATCCCGGACAGGTTATGCGAGGACCATCACGGAACGGTTGCCTACAGGTCCCGGGACGCCAATTCGAAACATGGCGTCCCGGGGAGTTTGCAGGGTCAGCCAGCGGTGATCTTGCCCTTGACGATCTTGACCTTCTTCTTGGGCAGGGGCACGGTGGCCGGGCCGCCCTGCGGGGCGCCGGTCGTGAAGTCGAACGAGCTGTTGTGACACCCGCAGTTAATCTTGCCGCCGTCACAGTCGGCCACGACGCACTGCTGGTGCGTGCAGACCGCGCTGAACGCATGCCACTGGCCCTTCTTGGGCTGGGTGACCACGATCTTCTGCGCGTCATAGATCTTGCCCTGGCCGACCGGGACGTCCGAGACCGGGCCCAGCGGCTTGAGGCCGCCCTCGGTGCTCACCGGATACGCGGCGGCGACGTCGCCGTCCTCGCGCTTGTACAGGTCGGACTTTCCGGTCGGGTTCGGCTGCTCGGCGGCGCGGGCTGTGCCGGCGCCCAGCGGTGCAACGGCGGCCAGTCCGGCCACTGCAGCAGCACCACGAATCACCGTGCGGCGGGCGGGCGACGAAGCGTGTTCGTCGCTGATGTCATGGGGGTTCGGGGACTCAGTCATGGGCTTAAGAATAAATCGGACAAATCGCTAGAACAAGAGGTGAGGACTCGGCCGTATGGCTTTTTACGTCGGTCGTGGCCCGCGCATTCATCATGAGTTCACCTTGTCAAGTTGGCGTTGCACGTAACGCGTTTCCGCTGTCCTCATTGGGGTAGACACGGCCGCAATTTGCCGACATCGGGAGGTGCCTACTTACGGGAGAGCAACGGAGCCAGGAAACGTCCGGTGTGACTCTTCGAGCACTTGGCGACCTGCTCGGGAGTGCCGGCGACCACCACGGTGCCGCCGCCGGCGCCGCCCTCCGGACCCATGTCGATGATCCAATCCGCGGTTTTCACCACGTCCAAGTTGTGCTCGATAACGATCACCGAGTTGCCCTTGTCGACCAGCGAGGTGAGCACGCCGAGCAATTTGCGCACATCCTCGAAATGCAGGCCGGTGGTCGGCTCATCGAGCACATAGACGGTCCGCCCGGTGGCCCGCTTCTGTAGTTCGGAAGCGAGTTTGACGCGCTGCGCCTCGCCGCCGGAAAGAGTCGGCGCGGGCTGACCGAGACGCACATAGCCCAAGCCGACCTGCACCAGCGTCTGCAGGTGTCGGGAGATCGCCGGGATGGCCTCGAAGAACTCCGCGGCCTCCTCGATCGGCATGTCCAGAACCTCGGCGATGGTCTTGCCCTTGTAATGCACCTCGAGGGTTTCCCGGTTGTACCGGGCGCCCTGACAGACCTCGCACGGCACGTACACGTCCGGCAAGAAATTCATTTCGATCTTGATGGTGCCGTCGCCGGCGCAGGCCTCGCAGCGTCCGCCCTTGACGTTGAAGGAGAACCGGCCGGGCAGGTAGCCGCGGACCTTAGCCTCCTGGGTCTGGGCGAACAGCTTGCGGATGTTGTCGAACACCCCGGTGTAGGTGGCCGGGTTGGACCGCGGGGTGCGTCCGATCGGTGACTGGTCAACGTGGATGGCCTTATCGACGTGCTCCAGGCCGTCGATGCGAATGTGTCGACCCGGGACCTCCCGGGCGTTGTACAGGTGCCTGGCCAACGCGTTGTAGAGGATGTCGTTGACCAGGCTGGATTTGCCCGACCCGGACACCCCGGTGATCGCGACGAAGCAACCCAGCGGGAAAGACACCGTGATGTCCTGCAGGTTGTGTTCACGCGCCCCACGGACCGTCAGTTCCCACCCCTTCTGCGGCTTGCGCCGGGTCCTGGGTACCGGGATGGCACGGCGACCGGACAGGTAAGCCGCGGTCAGCGAGTCCTCGGTGGCGAGCAGATCCCGGTAGGGACCGGAGAACACGATCTGCCCGCCGTGTTCACCGGCGCCGGGCCCGATGTCCACCACCCAGTCCGCGGTGCGGATGGTGTCCTCGTCGTGCTCGACCACGATCAGCGTGTTGCCCAACCCCCGCAGCCGGATCAACGTGTCGATCAGCCGGTGGTTGTCCCGCTGGTGCAACCCGATGGACGGCTCGTCGAGCACATACAGCACGCCGACCAAACCCGAGCCGATCTGGGTGGCCAACCGGATGCGCTGCGCCTCGCCACCGGCCAGGGTGCCCGCGGCCCGATCCAGACTCAGGTAGTCCAGCCCGACGTCGAGCAGGAAACCCAGCCGCGCGTTGACCTCCTTGAGCACCCGCTCGGCGATCTGCCGCTCCCGCGGGCTCAACTCCAGCTCGCGCAGGAATTCCGCGCAGCCGGCGATCGGCAACGAGGCCACCTCGGCGATCGACCGTCCGCCCAGGGTGACCGCCAACGACACCGGCTTGAGCCGGGCACCCCCACAGGCCGGGCACGGCACCTCGCGCATGTAGCCGGCGAACCGGTCCCGGCTGGCGTCGCTCTCCGCCTCCGCGTGACGCCGGCTCACCCACGGGATCACGCCCTCGAAACCGGTGTAGTACGAGCGCACCCGCCCGTAGCGGTTCTTGTACTTCACGTGCACCTGGTGGTTGTGGCCCTCCAGGATCGCCTTGCGGGCCTTGGCGGGCAGCTTCTGCCACGGAGTGTCCGTGCGGAAGCCGAGTGCCTCGCCCAACGCGGCGATCAGCCGGCCGAAGTACTCCGCGGTGTGCGCCGAGGCCCACGGCGCGACGGCGCCCTCATCCAGCGACTTCGACGGGTCCGGCACCACCAGCTCCGGGTCCACCTCCATCCGCGTGCCCAGGCCGGTGCAGTCCGGGCAGGCGCCGAACGGGGAGTTGAAGGAGAACGAGCGGGGCTCCAACTCCTCGAAGTCCAGGTCGTCGTAGAGGCAGGCCAGATGCTCGGAGAACACCCGCTCGCGGTGCGGGTCGTCCTCGGGCAGGTCGACGAATTCCAGCGTGACCAGCCCACCGGACAGACCCAATGCGGTCTCCACCGAGTCGGTGAGCCGGCGCTTGGCCGAGGACTTCACCGCGAGGCGGTCCACGACCACCTCGATGGTGTGCTTCTCCTGCTTCTTCAGCGTCGGCGGTTCGGTCAGCGGGTACACCACCCCGTCCACCCGGGCCCGGGAATAACCCTTCGACACCAGGTCCCGGAACAGCTCGCCGTACTCCCCCTTGCGCTCCCGGATCACCGGGGCGAGCACCTGGAACCGGCTGCCCTCGTCGAGTTCCAGCACCCGGTCCACGATTTGCTGCGGGGTCTGCCGGGCGATCGGGCGACCACACACCGGGCAGTGCGGACGACCCGCGCGGGCGTAGAGCAACCGCAGGTAGTCGTAGACCTCGGTGATGGTGCCGACCGTCGAGCGCGGGTTGCGCGACGTGGACTTCTGGTCGATGGACACCGCGGGCGACAGGCCCTCGATGAAGTCGACATCGGGCTTGTCCATCTGGCCCAGGAATTGCCGTGCGTAGGCGGACAACGACTCCACGTACCGGCGCTGGCCCTCGGCGAAGATCGTGTCGAAGGCCAGGCTGGACTTGCCCGACCCACTCAGCCCCGTGAACACGATCAGGCTGTCCCGCGGCAGATCCAACGAGACGTCCTTGAGGTTGTGCTCGCGGGCACCCCGGACGATCAGCCGGTCGGCCACACCCACCCCTTCGACGACGCTGCTACTCCATGACACCGCGGCGGCCGGCGGGCCGCCGGAATCATCGTAGGCAAAGCCACCGACAAAGTTCCCGGACGGAGCAATCGCGACGACTCGGGCCGGTCCGGGCCGGCAGCCTCGTGATGATCATGGTCGGACTGTCTTTGGGGGACGGCATGCGCGGACTGACGCGCCGGTGGCGAGTGTTGGCCGTATCCGGGGTACTGGTGGCCGGGGTAATCGCACCGGCCGCAGCCGACTCCGGCCTGCCGGGCGTCCCACAGCTCGGCAGCAACCCCGTCTCGGCGCTGCTCGACCTGATCACCGACAACGGTGACGACGCCTTCCAACTGGGCTGCCGAGGCAACCTGATCGCACCCACGGACGACGGCTCCTCCCCCGCCGTGCCGCTTCCGTTCTCGCCGAACTTCTTCGGCACCCGCGGCCGGCTCTACGTCAACAACAACGGCAACGTGACCTTCGGCAGCGCGCGCCCTGACTTCCACTTCGATGACCTGTCCGCGGACACCGGCAACCCGATGATCGCGCCGTTCCTGGCCGACGTGGACACCCGTGACGTGTTCCACTCGCAGGCCGTCACCTACGGGGTGTCCACCGACCAGAAGGTGTTCTGCGCGGATTGGCCCGGCGTCGGTTCCTACAGCAACCATGGCGACAAGCTCGACAAATTCCGCCTGCTGCTGATCGACCGGTCCACCGACCCCGGCAACGCCCCCGGCGACTTCGACATCGTCATGGACTACGACTTCATCAACTGGGACACCGCGGACGCGAAGGCGCCGGCCGTCGCCGCCGTAGCGCGGGCCGGCTTCTCCGATGGCACCACCGCCTCCAACCACACGTTCCAATTGCCCGGCTCGGGCACGCCCGGCGCGTTCGGGGACAGCGGACCGAACTCGCTGGCCGAGCACAGCCTGGTCACCCACGACCAGCACGTGACGAAGCAGGCGGACGGCCGGTACGTCTTCGCGGTGCGCGGCGGGCAGCCGCTGCCCGCGGGTCAACCGCCGGAGGTCGCGGACATCACCATGCACACCGCGCAGGACGTCCCGCTGCAGGTGAAGGTTCCGGCCACCGATCCCGACGGGGACGTGATGGTGCTGCACTCGGCAACCGACGGCGAGCACGGCAAGGTGAACTGCGTCAGCGACCCCGAGGCGGCAACCGGCCCGATCCACTGCGCCTACACCCCGGCCGCGGACTTCCACGGCACGGACTCGTTCAAGGTCACCGTCGCCGACAGCCACGCCAACCAGGGCACCGGCACCGTCAACGTGGTGGTGGACGCGGTCAACACGCCGCCCACGGTGGTCACGCCGCAGAGCATGACCGTGTCGGTGACCCACACATCGACCCCGACCACATCGGCGACCAACGCACCGACGCCGGTCACCGGCAATGTGCTGACCGGAGCGAGCGACCCGAACGGCGACGCCGTGACGCTGACCGCACCGCTGACCCCCACGCCCACCGGGCACGGCAGCGTGGTTTGCACCGCCGACGGCCGGTGCACCTACACGCCGAACGCCACCTTCACCAAGGGCAGCACCGACACGTTCACCTTCACCGCCGCTGACGGCAAGGGCGCATCGACGTTCGGCACGGTGAACATCGCCGAGCACAACGATCCGCCGACCGCCGTCTTCGGGGCCCGACTGCAAACGGCGAGCAACTCCCTCACGGTGGCCTTCGACGGCTCCGGCTCACATGACCCGCAGGGGCCGGTTGCGAGCTACGCGTGGGACTTCGGCGACGGCAGCAGCGGCGTCGGGGTCAGCCCGGTGCACACCTACCCGCAACCGGGCATCTACCAGGTGCGGCTCACGGTGACCGACTCCGGCGGCCTCACCAACTCGGTCAGTCGGTCGGTCCGACTGATTGCGGGTAGTACGCCGGACCACGCCGGGACCGGCTCCGGCGACACCGGCGGCACCGACCCCGGTGACGCCAATCCCGGCAACGCCAACCCCGACAGCACCAATCCCGGTAGCGCCGGGCCCGACAGCACAAATCCCGGTAGCGCCGGGCCCGCCGGGCAGGTGCCCGATCACGGCCCCGCCACCAACCCGGGCAATGCTCCGAGCCATGCGCAGCCGCAGGGCCGCGATTCCGGAAAGAGCTCACACCGGAGTGCTCGCCACGACCGGCTGGAGCTGGTGAACACCGGCGGCCAGGGGTACAACATGCGCGGCACCGTCCGCGAGGGCGACTTCCGCATCGAGCGCGTGGACGGGCAGATCCGCCGGATTACCGGCACCGGGGAGTTCGGCGACGGCTCGTCGGTGACCTTCAACCTGCGCGTGCGCGACGACCACGCCTTCGGCACGATCGCGATTCGCGACAGCGATGGACGTCTCGACCGCTTCCGCGTGGACGGGGTGCGCATCGTTGATCACGGCGACACGGTGGAGGGGCACGCGAAGTATCGGGACAACGGCAGCCGCTTCGCCTTCGCCATTGAGGATCGACGCCACTGACCGGCACCGACCCGGGCCACACTGGGCGGCATGATCCAACCGCTCGACGCCGACACGGTGGCCCGGGTCGTCGCGCAGATCGACATCGCGACCAAGCGGTTCATCGATTCGGTGACCGCCCTGGATGACGTCGGCGTGCGTGCCCCGTCACTGCTGCCGGGATGGACCCGGGGCCATGTGGCCACCCACGTCGCACAGCGCAATGGCAATGAACAACCTGCTGCACACCGCCGGCACCGGCGAGGACCTGCCCGCCTATCCCAGCGCAGTGGCCCGCGCCGAGGCCATCTCCGCCGGCGCGAACCGACCGCCGGCGCCGTTGGCAGCCGACCTGACGGACACCGCGGCGGCGTACTCCACCGCGGTGCGGGGGCTCGCGCTGGACCGGTGGGACGTCGAGGCCGGTGAGAATCAGCGGGCCGCGGACTGCCCTGCTGGCCTGGGCGGCGGGGCGGTCGGCCGGGGACGGTCTGCAGTGCAGCGCGGACGTGCTGCCGATGCTGCCGCCGTGGCCGTGAAGAATGGGAGCTCCGGATCCGGGCAAGGAGGCCAACGTGCACACATATCACGGCAAGGTCAGCGTCGGCGGTCCGCCGGACGTCCGTGAACTGGCCGGGTTGATCATCACCAAGGTTGCGGTCGGCCCCATGGACAACAACTGCTACCTGCTGCGTTGCCGGGACTCCGGCGAGCAGCTCATGATCGACGCCGCCAACGACGCGCAGACGCTGCTGGGCATGCTGGGCGGTCCGCTGGAGCGGATCGTGACCACCCATCAGCACTACGACCACTGGCAGGCGCTCGGCGAGGTGACGAAGCGCACCGGCGCGCGGACCACCGCGCACACGCTGGACGCCGAGGGGATCCCGGTAGCCACGGACGACCTGGTCAACGACGGCGACGAGATCGCCGTCGGTCGGGTCAGCCTGAAGGCGATTCACCTGGTGGGCCACACCCCCGGCAGCATTGCCCTGCTCTACGACGACCCGAACGGCCACCCGCACCTGTTCACCGGCGACTGCCTGTTCCCCGGCGGCGTCGGGAACACCCAGAGCGACAGCGCGCGCTTCACTTCCCTCATCCACGACGTGGAGACCAAACTGTTCGGCGCCCTACCGGACGAGACCTGGGTCTACCCCGGCCACGGCGGGGACACCACACTGGGAACCGAGCGGCCGAACCTCGCGGAATGGCGGGCTCGCGGCTGGTAGCCCCGACAGGAGAAACAGCGATGTCCCCACACCCCAACGCGATCCGTATCCGTCAGATCTACCAGGCGCTGGGGGCAGGCGATGTGGGAGCTGTGCTGGAGGGCTTCGCCGCCGACACGCTGTTCCACATGCCGGGCTCGGGCGAGCTGGCCGGGGACCACAAGGGCCGCGACGGGGTGGCCAAGGTGGTCACTCATCTGATGGGGATCAGCGGCGGCACCATGGCCTTCGAAGTGCACGGCGTGTACGCCGACGCAGACCACGCCGCGGTCCATCTCCGGGAGACCGCCACCCGCGCCGCGGACGGAGCGGTGCTCGACGTCGAGGAGGTGCACCTGCTCGCGCTCGACGCCGACGGGCGCATCCGCGAGTTCTGGGATCTCCCCGCCGATCCGGACGCCCACAATGGCTTCTTCGAGGGCCGATAGCCCCGCGCCCCTGACAGTGCGTCACAAGGCTACGGTCTTGGGATCATGCTCCGGGTGAGGCGACCGTGAGGCCGAGGCCGCGAGCGGCGGCGATCAAGCGGTGGTCGTAGGCGATCAGAATGTCGGCGGCGACCCGGAGCGCCATCGTCAGATGCAGGGCATCCAAGCTGCGCAGGCCGGGGCCGGGGAGGATTCCGGCCTCCCGAAACACGGAGCGCGGCAGGTCGATCAGATCGAACCGCGACAGCACGTCGGTCGCCAGGGCTTGGTCCAACTCCAACCGCACCGCCATCCGCCGCAGTTCGGTCTCCGCCAGGGCACTCGACATTCGTTCATCGGACGCGGGCAGACCATCCAGATACGCCTTCAGCGCGGCCGTTTCCGCTTCGGCGACAAGCAGTTTCGCCGCGGCCGAGGTCTCGATGTAGTGCCTCACCGCTCCCCGCGCAGTTCGTCGAGCACGTCCCCGGTCCCCTCGGCCCGCGGCACGCTCTCGATGTTGGCGAACGGCCGATGGTCGGTGGCACGGCGCACGCTGAGGGGTTCCGGACCGGCGGGGGTCAGCAGGGCGACCACCTCACCGTGGTTGGTGATCTCGAAGGAAGCTCCCTCGGCAACGGCACGCAGTATTTCCGCGCTGCGATTGCGCAGATCGCGGTGCGCAATCTGTTCAGTCACGGCGGCCTCCTTCCCGTAGCAATCGTAGCACTTGCCCTCGTCCGGATACGACACGAACCCCCGGACCGCAGGCGGCCGGGGGTTCGATGGTGTTCGGGTGGGCTCAGTCGTCGACGAGGGTCAGCGCCTCGGTGGGGCAACCGTCGATCGCTTCCTGAACCACGTCCATCTGGTCGTCCGAAGGATGCTCGCAGAGCACCGTCATCGAGCCGTCCGGCTGGATCTCGAACACGTCCGGTGCGGCGGCCTCGCACATGCCGAGGCCGGTGCACCGGTTGCGGTCGACGACGATCTTCTTAGGCACTACGCGTCTCCGGGGTCCTGTGCTTCTCAGGCGTGAAGGCAAAATCGAGGTGCGTGATCCCGCGCATGAAGTTCGTACCGAGGTATGTCGGGTTCGACGCCTTGAAGTCCGGGATCCGGGTGAGGATCTCGAAGAACAGCGCCCGCAGCATCGACTTCGCCAGGTTGCTGCCGAGGCAGAAGTGTACGCCGCCACCCCCGAACCCACAGTGCGGGTTCGGGTCGCGAGCGAGGTTCATCTCCCCCGGGTTCTCGAACGCCGTCTCGTCCCGGTTGCCCGAGCCGTAGAAGAACACCACCTTGTCGCCGGGCATGATCTGCTGCCCACACAACTCGGTCTCCACGATCGCGGTGCGCCGGAAGGTCATCACCACCGTGCCGAAGCGGATGAACTCCTCGATCGCGCCGTCGATGCGGCCCTCGAAATCCTCCATCAGCCAGGCGCGTTGTTCGGGCTGACTGGTCATGCCCAACACGGCGTAGCTCGAGGTGTGCTTGGTGGTGTCGGTGGCGGCCACCGACATCAGCACGAAGAACGCTCCCAGTTGCGCCTCGTCCAACTTCTCGCCGTCGATCTCGGCCTGCACCAGCGCGGTGAACAGGTCATCGGTGGGGTTGCGCAGCCGCTCCTCGTACATCTCCCCGGCGATCTCGTGCAGCATCGAGGCGGCCTCGATCTGCACCTCGTCCGGCGCGCGACCCTGCAGGATCTCCGGGTCCGCCCAGGCGACGATGCCCTGGGCGGCGGTGATGGTGTCCTCCCACCGGTCCCGGGGCACGCCCATGATCTCGCAGAAGGTGATCATGGGCAGTTTCTCGGCCAGGTCGACAGCGAAGTCGATCCGGCCCGCCTGCGCGATGTCGTCCACCAGCTGCTTGGCCGTCTGCCTGATCTTGTCCTCCATGCGCCGCACCTGCTTGGGCGTGAACGCGCTGGAGACCAGCTTGCGCAGCTTGTTGTGCATCGGGTTGTCCATGGCCAGGAACGACTGCGTCATGGTCAGGAAGATCTTGGGCAGCATGTCGAAAATGACGCCCTGACCGGAGATGTAGACCTCGGAGTTCCGGCTGACCTCGTTGATCTCCTTCAACCGGGTCAACGCCCAATAGCCGGGGTCGTCGGGGTCCGGGGTCACCGCGTCCTCGACCGGTCGCTGCCAGGACACCGGGCGCTGCTCGCGCAGCATGCGGAAGTGCTTGTCCTGCTCCGCGAACTCCATCTTCCAGAACGCCGAGGACGACACGTCGATCTCGTCGTAGTCGGGCTTGTTCTCCGACGTGGCCGGGAGAAAGGCGGTGTCGTCACCCTCGTCCCAGTCAACCTCGTCGATCAGGGCGTTGCTCATCGATGGGCTCCTCGCGACGGGATGCCCGCGGAGTTCAGCTGCCGCCGTCCTTCTCGGCAACGAGCTCGCGGTACATCGGGAACAACGGCTTGGTCAGCGGCACCAGCTTGAGGATCTTGTTGACCGGCCCCTTGGCCTTGACCTGACCCTTGGCCAGACCCACGGCGAGGTTGTAGTCGCCCCGCCAGAACTTGTCCGCGATATCCGCGGGCATGGCCAGGGTGACGTCCGCGGCGTCCTCCACCGGACCGGCGACGACCTGCATCGGGTCGCGCATGATGACGTTCATCTCGACGTCGGGGTCGGTGTAGAGCACGCGCATCACGAGATTCGCGGCCTTCATCTTCTCCCCGACCTCCGGGTGGTCGGCAGCCAGACGGAAAACGCCGCCGATGTACTTGTCGACCTCATTGGCGTCCGCGAAGTACGGCATGGGAGGTGCTCCTCTCGGAGCCCGGGGACCGCAGCCGGGGTGGCGGGGCGGAAACACCGGGCGTCAGACAGAATTCAACAGGAATGCGCAGGTCGCAATGCGAGAGGGGCACCGCCTCCGTCGTCCGACAGAGGCATTTCTGCCCTCCGACAGACGCCGAGGAGTCCGACGATCGACGCCATTGCCTATCAGGGTGAGCCCGGCTCCAACTCGCAGTTGGCTGCCGCACAGGCCTGGCCGGACCATCCGACCGCGCCGTACCCCACGTTCGAGGACGTGTTCACCGCGCTGATCGAGGGTGACGTGGACCGGGCGCTGATCCCGATCGAGAACTCGCTGGCGGGCCGGGTGGCCGACATCCACCACCTGCTGCCCACCTCAGGGCTCTACATGATCGGCGAGCACTTCCTGCCCATCCAGTTCCACCTGATGGCGCTGCCGGGCGTCACCGTCGAAAAGCTGACCAGCGTGCACTCGCACGTGCACGCGCTGGGCCAGTGCCGCAAGGTGATCCGGCGTCTGGGCCTGCGCCCGGTGGTCGCCGGGGACACCGCCGGGGCAGCCCGGGAGATCGCCGAACTCGGCGACCCGAGCGCGGCCGCGCTGGCCCCGGAACCGGCCGCGGCGCTGTACGGGCTGGACATCCTGGAGCGCAACGTCGAGGACGAGACGCACAACACCACCCGGTTCGTGCTGCTGGCCCGCGACCCGATCGACGTCGCGGTGGATCACCCGGAGGTGGTGACCTGTTTCGTGTTCCGGGTGCGCAACATCCCGGCAGCGCTGTACAAGGCGCTGGGCGGGTTCGCCACCAACGCGGTGAACATGACCAAGCTCGAGTCCTACATGGTCGACGGGCAGTTCAGCGCCACCCAGTTTTACGCCGAGGTGGACGGCCACCCGAAGAGCCCGCCACTGCGCCGGGCGCTGGAGGAGCTGAGCTTCTTCGCCGCCGAACTGCGCATGCTCGGCACCTTCCCGGCTTCTCCCCTGCGCCGCGACCTCGTGCTCGGCGGGTAAGAATGAACAGGTGAAGGACGCCCGGGTACCGCGACCGCGTCGCCGGCGGGGGCAACCGCCGGCGTATGACGTGGTCACGCCGACGCCGAGCCAGGAGCACCTGGAGAACATTCGGCGGCGGCAGAAGCGCTACTACCGGGTCATGGTGCCGTGCATCATCCTGGTGGCGTTCGGCTTCTTTGTGCCGGCTCCCACCCCGATCCGCCTGGTCGCCTTGGGCATCGCCGCGGTCATGCCGCCGATCGCGGCGATCGTCGGCAATATATGATGACCCGTCAGGCCGCGGCCGCCTCGATCCGGTCGGTGAACTCCAGCACGGTGCGGGCAACCAGTTCCGGGTTGTCGTAGATCGGCACGTGCCCGGCGCCGGTCAGCCGCACCAGATCCACGTTGGGCAGCAGGGCCTGGTAGGGCACCCCGTAGCGCTCCCAGGGAATCGTGCGGTCCTTGATCGGCCAGGCGATCCGCACCGGGCAGTCCTGCGGCATGGTCAGCTTGGCCAGCGAGCCCGTGCTGGTGAGGTTCTCCAGCAGCCCGTCGAGGATGGTGCACGCGGCGAGGTCTTCGAACATGCCGGTCATCTCCTCGGCCGGGACCAGGTCGGCACGGTCCATCGCCTGGCGGAACAACGCCCTGCGCACCCCGGGACGGGCGGTCAGCTTGTGCACCCAAGGCTTGTTGCTGCGCCGGGCCAGCTTGAGCAGCCGGCCCACCCGGGCCAGGTCCCGCGGTTTGGTCCAGCAACCGGCCGGCGCGAACGCGACCACAGACGCGCCCCGGCCGCGCTGGCCGAGTTCCAACGCCAGCCAACCGCCGAGGGAGTTGCCGACCAGGTGGGCGCGCTTGACGCCCGCCTCGTCGAGTTGCTTCTCCATGTCGTCGGCCAGCATCTCGATGCCGACCGGCCCGGCCGGGATGGCCGTCCCGCCATGGTGCCCGGCCATGGTCACCGCCAGCACCTCGTGGTTGCGCGCCAGCAACGGGATCACCGGCCGCCAGGTCCGCCACGACCCGTTCAGCCCGTGCAAGAGCACGATCGGGGTGCCGCTGCCCTCGCGATGCAGGTGCGTCAGTTCGGCCACGGTGGCTCCTCTCCGCGGCCGACGGTCGGCCTGTGCCGGACACCGTAGCCGGACCCGTACCGTGAGCCCCATGAGCGGGTTGTTGGACACATTCGAGCGGCGCACGATCCGCACCCCGGACACCGAGATCGCGGTGCGGGTGGCGGGCCAGGGACCGGGGTTGTTGTTACTGCACGGGTACCCGCAGACGGGGGTGATGTGGCACCACATCGCTCCGCGGCTGGCCGAGCGGTTCACCACGGTGGTACCCGATCTGCGCGGTTACGGCGCCAGCGGCAAGCCGAACGGATCGCCCGGCGGTTCGCTGTACAGCAAGCGAGTGATGGCGGCCGACCAGGTCGCGGTGATGCGTGAGCTCGGCTTCGAGCAGTTCGCGCTGGTCGGGCACGACCGGGGCGCGCGGGTCGGGCACCGGCTGACGCTGGATCACCCCGACGCGGTGGTGCGCCTGGCGGTGCTGGACATCGTGCCCACCCGACACGTGTTCCGCTGCGCGGACGAGATCATGGCCCGGGTGTACTTCCACTGGTTCTTCCTCAGCCAACAGTTCGATCTGCCGGAGCGGCTGATCGGCGCCGACCCGGAGTACTTCCTGCGCTGGTGCTTGAGCCGGTGGAGCTCGGACGAGGCCACCTTTCACCCGGACGCGTTCGCGGAGTATCTGCACGCGTTCGTGCAGCCGGACACCGTGCACGCCACCTGCGAGGACTACCGGGCCGGGGCCGGCATCGACCTCGAGCACGACGAGGCCGATCTGGACCAGCGCATCAGCTGCCCGGTGCTGGCGTTGTGGGGCGCGAACGGGTTCGTCGGCCGGGCCTACGACCCGCTCGCCGTGTGGCGGGAACGCGGCACCGACGTGCGCGGGCACAGCGTGCCCGGCGGCCATTTCCTGCCGGAGGAAGCACCCGAGGAGACCCTCGCGGCCCTGCTCCCCTTCCTTACGGAGTAGGCGAAGCCGTCGCCGTAGGGGTGGCGCTCGTGGACCGGCTCGCGGTGTCCGACGGTGTCGGACCCGGGCCGCTGGACGCGGTCGCGGTCGGCGTCGGGGTCGGTGCTGGCGAAGTGGTCGGCGTCGTCACCGGGCGCCCCGCGAACACGTCGGTGATCATCATCGCCATCCGACCCGCCGCCTCACCGAACGCCGGGCCGCCCTTGTCCTGACGTCCCGTCAGATCAGTAAGGGCCTGGAGCACGACGCGCCGCTGTCCGGAGTCGACCCACGGCGCCCGGTCGAACTCGTCGGCCAGTTCCCGCGCGGTGCGGGCCAGCACCAGGTCGGTGCCGCCGGCGCCCACCGAGGTGGCCTCGGCGTGCAGGCTGATCACCTGCAGCCCGGAGGCGGTGTCCTTGGCGTCGTTGCGCACACTCGCGACCCGGTCGTCCACGGTCGGCGCGGACAACCGCCCGAGGCCGGCTCCGATTCCCAGCCCCACCACCGCCGTGGCCGTGGCGATCAGCGCCAGTCGCCGACGGCGGCGGGACTGCGGAACGTAGAGCGCCATGACTACTCCCTGCCGACGATCACGGTGAAGTCCGCGCCGGGCGGACACAGTGCGAGCACGGTGGGCGCGACCTGCGCCGGGTCGGTCACCGGCACCTGCAGCAGCCGGCTGCCGCTGATCAGCCACACGTCCGGAGTGATGGTCACCGGGCCCATCCGCTTGATGCCCCGGGCGAACACGTCGGCCACGCCGGCGCCGGGCTCCGGCGCGTGCACCGCGGCGGAGGACAACAACTCACCCCGCACGTCGATGACCAGATCGGCGAATTGGTCCAGCACCGCCATCCGCTCGGTGCTCGACCCGCCGTGGCACACCCAGAACTGGCCGACCTGACGGGCCTGCGGGTACCCGCGGTCCAGTGCCACCGCGGCCGCCTCGGTGGGGTCCGCCGGCGGCCGGCCGGGCATGGCGCCGGACAGCAGGGCCACCGACCCGGTGGCGGTTACCCGCACCGCGCCACGTTCGGCGAGATGTTCCACCCGCACGTCCAGGCTGCCCGCGCCGGCTCCCGCGCGCACCGCCTCGTCCTCCACTTCGGCGACCAAGGCGGCCAGCGAGCCGGGATCATCGGTGGCGAACGTGCGTTCCCGCTCGGCGCGGATCAGCGACAACGCATCGCCCACCGCGCTGATCACCTCGGCGTTCGCGGGCAACACCAGATCCAACGCCATGGCCCGGGCCACCGCGCGACCCAGCCCGCCCGCACCGCCACCCACCGCGACCAGCGCCGGGGAGTCGAGGTGGTGCGCGGTGATGACCTGCGTGACCAATTCGCACAATGCATCGGTGGACGCGCGCAACATGCGCAGGGCGACCTCGGCACCGGGCAGCCCGAGGAAGCGACCCGCTGCGGTGAACCCGGCCACCGCGGCCTCGGCGTTGCCCGCGGCGTAGTCCCCCGGGTGCGTCACCTGCAACGCATTGGCCGCACAGGTGTTGGTCAATGCTGCCCGCCGTCCGTCGGCCAACCGCAGCACCAGATAGTCGGCAGGGTCGCCCGCCCGGGGGGCGATCAGTTCCGCTGACGCGCCGTCAAGTTCCATCGGGGTAAGGAAACACACGTACGGCAGACCGGCGATGTGCGCGCTGCGTGGCCCCACGCCGTACACGCCCTTGCGGCCCTTGGTCTTCGCGCGCAGCAGCGAACCGCCCGCCACGCCCAGCACCCGCACGTCCAGTGCGCGCAACGCGGTGGCGTGACTGGCCACCTGCACGTAGGACAGCGCCGGTCGGCCGCGCCGCACGGCGGCCACGTTGGTGGAGGTGCCGCCGACCTCGACGATTACCGCATCAGAAATGCGGGTGGAGCGCAGTGCGCCGGCCACCGAGGCGGCCGGCCCGGAGTACAGCGTGCGGGCCGGTGCTTGCCGGAACCCGGACAGGTCGGTGGCCCCGCCGTCGCCGCGCATCACCATCACCGGCCCACCGATACCCGCGGCGGACACCCCGGAGCCGACCACCTCGGCGGTGCGCAGCGCGATCGGCAGCACCGAGGCGTTGATGGCCGCGGTGACCGCGCGCAACTCCAGCCCATACAGACCGGTGAGTTCCGCGGAGGTGGTCGCGGGCAGGCCCTGCCGCAACGCCATGGCGGCGACCATGGCCTCGTTGGTGGTGTCGTCCGGGGCGAACGCCTCCGCAACCGCGATCGCCTTCGCACCCGCCCCGACCAGCCGGGTCACCGCGGCTGCCGCGGTCTGCTCGTCCAAGGTGGCGACGTCGAGGAACTCGCTGACCAGTGGCAGCGTGCGCCCGGCGGCGAGTTGGATGCGCACGTCCACCGTGCGCTTGCGTGCCTTGCGCCGTTCCGCGCCGGTGCTCATGCCGATCATGCCGACGCAGGCCACGTCGCCCTCCAGCAGCGCGTTCACCGCCTGCGTGGTGGAGTGGGTAACCAGTTCGATGCGGTCCGCGCCGACCTGCCCGGCCAGCGTGGTCACCACCTGCACCACCCCGGCGGCAACGCCGTCGGCGTGGTCATGGGTGGTCGGCACCACCGCCTGCGCGACGACGGCACCCACGGCGGTGTCGAACGCGATGGCTTTGGTGAACGTGCCCCCGACGTCCACCCCGACTCGAACGCTCATCGCCTTCAGCGGTCCGCGGAGGGTTCCAGCACGGTGAACCGCACGCCGGCCACCGGCGCCGCGGTCGATGCCGGGGTGGGCGTGGCGGAGCGCGGGATCGGGCGCGGCGCGGGACGACGAATCCGTCGCGGTCGGATGCCGAACATGTACACCGCGCCCATCAGGTAGATCGCGGTGAGCAGGCCCTGAGCGAGGATCGTCTCCCGGCTGGGCCAGTAGCCCACCGACTGGGACACGAAGATCGGCGCGGTCGGCCAGCTGTCCCACCGGTGCAGCGCGAGCACGTCGGCCTCCTGCAGCGCGCGCACCGCGTTGCCGAGGAAGGCCACCGAGGTGGCCATGAGCAGGATCACCGCGGTGGACAGGAACACCTTGACCGGGATGCGCCGGCCGAGCCGGAACACCACCCAGGCGACCACCGCCAGGCACACCGCCCCGGTAAGGACCCCGGCCACGATGTACCAGCCCAGGCCCGAACCGAAGCCGGCCAACGCCTGGTAGAACAACGCGGTTTCGAACCCCTCGCGGTACAGCGCGGTGAAGCCGACCAGCGTCAGCGCGGTCGCCGAGCCGGCCGAGGCCGCCGTCCACACCCGGGCGCGCAGGAACTCCAACCAGCGCTTCTGTTCCATCCGCGAGATCAGCCAGAACGAAACCCAGAACAGCACCACCACCGCCAGCAGCGCGGTGATGGCCTCGAGCAGTTCCCGGCCGAACGGCAAGGCCTGCAGCACGCCCTGCAACAGGAAGAACGTGCCGATGGTGGCCAGCACCGCGGCGCCCATGCCGATGAGCACCGGCTTGCGGAACCGCCCGGCCTTGGCCGCCTCCAGGTACCCCAGCAGCACCGAGATCAGCAGCACGGCCTCCAGGCCCTCCCGGAAGATGATCACGAAGGCCTGGCCGAAGACCAGCGATGGCGCGGACAGGCCGGTGTCGGTGAGCGTGCGTTCGGCGTCGTCGATGAGTCCGCGCAGGTCGATGATCTCGCTGCGGATCTCCGCGACCGGGGCGTGCGAGGAAATGGATCCGCGGATCTCGGCGAACTTGGTTTCCGCGCGGGCGGTGAGTCCGGCGTCGGCCACCCGCAGCGGGATCTCGACGTACTCGAAGTGGCTGAGGTAGCCGTCCTTGGCCTCGGTGAAGGCCTGCTCGGCGTGGCCCTCCTTACTGAGCGCAAGCGTGCGGTCGATGGAGCCGCGCACGATCTGCAACTGGTGGATGGCGTCGGACCGGGACACGCCGGTGGACACCGCGGCACCCGCGGTGCTCGCGCCGGCCAGCTGCAGGCCGAGCAGCGCCGCGAGCAGCAGCAGCCCGGCGGCGGCCCAGCGGCGGGGTGCGCGGTCGATGGTCATCAGGGGGTCGGCGAGGCCGAGGAACTGGGCGACGACGAGGTCGACGGGCTCGGCGAGGCGGCGTTTACCGGGTGTGCCGCCAGGTAGGAGTCGGCGGTCGTGGTCACCAGCGCAGCTGCGGTCTTCGCAGAGGTGTCGTCCTTCTGCGTGACCGCCTTGCCGATCACCGCGAACTGGTCCTCGAAGGTGAGGTAGGCATTGGAGTCGTTGGCCTTGATGGTGCCCTCGATGCTCTCCCAGATCGGCTCGATCTGTGCCTGCAGGTCCTTGGCGTGGTTGTTGTCCGACGACGCGCTGTCACCGATCTGGTTGGCGATGTCCTTGAGCTTGCCCAGGCCGTCGGCGACCTCGGAATCCGGGGCGCGTACGTCCTCCGGCGAGCCGTTGCCGTGCTCGGTGCCGACCGCCGGGGAATCGGCATGCGACGAGCTACCGCCGCAGGCGCTGACCCCCAGAATCATTGCCCCGGCCAACGTCCCGGCGGCCAACACGCGCCTCGCTTGCATCAGCAATCACCCCACGCATCAAGCGCACCCCGACGGCACGTCAGATCAGTCAAGGCTAACCTAACTGGATGTGCGGGGTATTTTCTCCCTTTGCCCCTCCAGCCCCACGGTTCCCGGACGTGAGTCGGCGAGGGTGCTATCGGCCGCCGGCCTCCTGCATGCCACGCAGTTCCCGCTTCAGCTCGGAGATCTCATCGCGCAGTCGAGCCGCGAGTTCGAAGGCAAGTTCGGCGGCCGCGGCGTGCATCTGGTCGGTGAGCTGCTGGATGAGATCGGCGAGGTCCATGGCGGGCAGGCCGGCCAGCTCCGCGGCGTGGCGACCCGGCCGATCCGCGGACACCCGCGAGGACAACCCCGGCACCGGCGCCTTGCCCCGGCTGCGCTGCCGGCCGGCGCCACCGATCAGCTCCGCGGTGTCCGCGTCCTCCCGGGCGATCGAGTCGAGGATGTCGCCGATCTTCTTGCGCAGCGGGGTCGGGTCGATGCCGTGCTCGGTGTTGTAGGCAACCTGCTTGGCCCGGCGCCGGTTGGTCTCGTCGATGGCCTTCGCCATCGACGGGGTGATGGTGTCCGCGTACATGTGCACCTGCCCGGACACGTTGCGGGCCGCGCGACCGATGGTCTGGATCAGCGAGGTGCCGCTGCGCAGGAAGCCCTCCTTGTCCGCGTCCAGGATGGACACCAGGGACACCTCCGGCAGGTCCAGGCCCTCACGCAGCAGGTTGATGCCGACCAGCACGTCGAACACGCCCACCCGCAACTCGCGCAGCAACTCCACCCGGCGCAGGGTGTCCACCTCGGAGTGCAGATAGCGCACCCGCACGCCGAGCTCGAGCAGATAGTCGGTCAGATCCTCGGACATCTTCTTGGTCAACGTGGTGACCAGCACCCGTTCGTTGCGCTCGGCCCGGGCCCGGATCTCGTGCAGCAGGTCGTCGATCTGACCTTTCGTCGGTTTGACCACGATCTCCGGGTCGATCAGGCCGGTGGGCCGGATGATCTGCTCGACCACCCCGTCCCCGCGGGAGAGTTCGTAGGGTCCGGGCGTGGCCGAGAGGAACACCGTCTGGCCGACGCGGTCGAGAAATTCCTCCCAGCGCAGCGGCCGGTTGTCGCAGGCCGAGGGCAGCCGGAAGCCGTGGTCGACCAGCGTGCGCTTGCGGGACATGTCGCCCTCGTACATCCCACCGATCTGAGGCACCGTCACATGTGACTCGTCGATGACCATCAGGAAGTCCTCGGGGAAGAAGTCCAGCAGGCAGTGCGGCGGGGACCCTGCCTCGCGGCCGTCGATGTGTCGGGAATAGTTCTCGATGCCGGAGCAGAACCCAACCTGACGCATCATCTCCACGTCGTACTGGGTGCGCATGCGCAGCCGCTGTGCCTCCAGCAACTTTCCCTGCTTCTCCAGCTGGGCCAGCCGCTCGGTGCACTCGGCCTCGATGCCGACGATGGCGCGTTCCATGCGCTCGGGCCCGGCCACGTAGTGGGTGGCCGGGAACACGTGCACACTGTCCGGCTCGGAGATGACCTCGCCGGTGAGCGGATGCAGCATCATGACCCGCTCGACCTCGTCGCCGAAGAACTCGATGCGCAGCGCGTTCAGCTCGTACATCGGGAAGATCTCCAGCGTGTCCCCGCGCACCCGGAACGTGCCACGGGTGAATGCGACGTCGTTGCGGGCGTACTGCATCGTGACAAGCTGGCGGAGCAGCTGATCCCGCTCGACCTCGTCGCCTACGGACAGGGCGACCATCCGTTCCAGGTACTCCTCCGGCGTGCCCAGGCCGTAAATGCAGGAGACGGTGGCCACCACGATCACATCACGGCGGGTGAGCAGCGAGTTGGTGGCGGAGTGGCGCAGCCGCTCCACCTCCTCGTTCACCGAGGAGTCCTTCTCGATGTAGGTGTCCGACTGCGGGACGTAGGCCTCGGGTTGGTAGTAGTCGTAGTAGGAGACGAAGTACTCCACCGCGTTGTGCGGCAGTAGCTCGCGGAACTCGTTGGCCAGCTGCGCGGCCAGCGTCTTGTTCGGCGCCATCACCAACGTCGGGCGCTGCACCTGCTCGACCAGCCAGGCGGTGGTGGCCGACTTGCCGGTACCGGTGGCACCGAGCAGCACGACGTTGCGCTCCCCTGCATTGATCCGCGTGGTCAGCTCGGCTATCGCGGCCGGCTGGTCACCGGACGGGGAGTAATCGCTGACCACCTCGAAGGGGCGGGTGGTCCGCCGCAGCTTGGCCTGACGTTCCGCATCGATCCGCACGGTGCCCACCGTACGTTCCCGCACCGACAGAAGCCGCCGCGCGGGGCCCGCACGGATTACGCTCCCGTTTCGCCCCGGACGCAAGGATGGGCGCCGCTGGAGCGGCGCCCATCCTGTTGGCGCGGGGTGGATCAGGTGTGCAGCTTGCCGCAGACGGCCGGGGAGGTCGCGGCCAGCGGGAGCGAGGGCACGATGTCGCTCTTCTCCTTCTGGGCCTTCTTCGACAGCTTCGCCGGGTCCAGGCCGTGCACCACGATGGTCGCCTTGCCCTCCTTGATCGCCTTGACGGTGGCCTTGTCCAGGGTGATGGTGCGCTTGTAGTGGATCGAGCCGCCGCTCGGCGCGGTGGTCAGGGTCAGGCCGGCCTTCGGGCTGGCGTCACCGCTGGTCGTCAGGCTCGCGCCGATGCCACCGTACGCCGGGGTGCCCTCGGTCGTGGAGATCACGCCGTCGTTGTTCTTGTCCGCCTTGATGGTCGGGCACTTGCCCAGGCCGCCGGTGTGGATGTGCTGCACGTGCGGGAACGGCTTGCCCATGAACTTCGACGCCAGGCCGGTGACGTCCTCGACGATGGTCGCCTTGTTGCCCGTGAGCGTGAGGGTCAGGGTGCCGTGTGCGTGCGAGCCGCTCAGCCCGGTGAGGGTGGCGGTGTAGACGGTGGACGTCGCGGCGTTGGCCGGGGCGGCGAGGCCCAGACCGGCAACGAGCACGATCGGCAGGGAGCCGACCACGAGCTTGGACGCGAGATTCATCTGGTTTTCTCCTGGGGATTCAGTGCTTGGGGGTAACTGTGTCTGCTTCGTCCGGTAGGTCGGCGCGGTTTGGCGGATTTGCGAGTTTCTAACCCAGCAGCGCGGAGCAAGCCCGCCGGCGGGCCGGCCCGAAGAAGGGATATGAGCAGACCGGCTGCCGTGGTGACGGTCATCGCGTTGTTGTCGGTGATCGGCGGATGCTCCTCCGGCACACAGCACGTCGCGACGACACCGCCCGCAGCGGCCGCGCCCACGATCACCGACGCGGTGATGTCTTCGGGCATGGCGATGTCGCTGAGCACCGCCGGACCGTCGAAGCCCGCCGCGATGATCTGTTCCGAGGAGGTGCGCGGCGACCTACGCACCATCCTGGGCGCCAAGCAGCTCCCGGCCGGCGCGCCGTCCTGGCGATACCCGGTTTACACATGCAGCTACCGACTGGGCATGGGCACCCTGACCCTGGCCGTGCACGAGTCCGCCGACGAGACGACCGCGGCGGCGACCGTGCGCCGGCTGCGCCGCGACCTCGGTGGCGGCCCGAGCGTGCTGGGCCTCGGGCCCGACGGCTACACGCCGGCCGACGGCGTCGTGTTGCTGCGCAAGGACAACGACGTGCTGGTAGTCGATGCCCGTGGGCTGCCCACCGTTTTCGGCAGCAATGATCAGCACCGCGCCGACTTCGCCTTCGAGGTTGCCACCACCATCCTCGGCTGCTGGACCGGGGACGACGACTGACGACGGGTCAGTGGGTGTCGGTGATCATCCCGGCGCCCACCGTGACGTTGGTGGCCTCGTCGATGAGGATGAAGCCGCCGGTGGTGCGGTTGTTGCGGTAATCGTCGACGAACAACGGCACCGTGGTGCGCAACCGCACCCGCCCGATGTCGTTGAGCCCCAGTTCGCCGGTCGTCTCGTCGCGGTGCAGGGTGTTCACATCGAGGCGGTACTGGACGTCCTTCACCAGGGCCCGCGCCGAACGCGTGGTGTGCTTGATCACCAGCTTCGCCCCGACCCGCAATGGTTCATTGATCATCCACGCAACCATGCCGTCGATGTCCTGCGTCACCGTCGGCATGTTCTTAGGCCGGCAGATCATGTCCCCGCGCGACACGTCGAGGTTGTCGGCCAGCCGCACCACCACCGACATCGGTGCGTACGCCTCAACCACCGGGCCGTCGAGGGCGTCAATGGCCTCGATGGTGGTGGTGAACCCGCTGGGCAGCACGGTGACGGTGTCCCCCGGCTTGAGCACGCCGCCCGCGACCTGGCCCGCGTAACCGCGGTAGTCATGGTGTTCCTTGGTTTGCGGGCGGATCACGTACTGCACCGGGAAGCGCACGTCGATCAGGTTGCGGTCGCTGGCCACGTGCACGTGCTCGAGGTGGTGCAGCAGTGACGGTCCGTCATACCAGGGCGAGGCCGAAGAGCGCTCCACGACATTGTCGCCGTTGAGTGCGGAGATCGGGATGATCACCAGGTCGCGGATGCGCAACCGGGCGGCGAAGGCGACGAACTCGGAGTGGATGCGGTCGTAGACCTCCCGGTCCCAGTCGACCAGGTCCATCTTGTTCACCGCCACCACCAGGTGGGGCACCTGCAGCAGCGAGGCGAGGAACGCGTGCCGCCGGGATTGCTCGACAAGGCCGTTGCGGGCGTCCACCAGGATGATCGCCAGGTCCGCGGTGGACGCACCGGTGACCATGTTGCGGGTGTACTGAATGTGCCCCGGGGTGTCCGCGATGATGAACTTTCGTTTGGGCGTGGCGAAGTAGCGATACGCCACGTCGATGGTGATGCCCTGTTCCCGCTCGGCGCGCAGGCCGTCGGTGAGCAGCGCCAGGTCGGTGTACTCGCGGCCCTTGTCCCGGCTGACCTTCTCCACGTGCTCGAGTTGGTCCTCGAAGATCGACTTGGTGTCGTAGAGCAGTCGCCCGATCAGCGTGGACTTGCCGTCATCGACAGACCCCGCCGTGGCGAAACGCAGCAGGTCCATTTAGAAGTAGCCCTCTTTCTTGCGGTCTTCCATCGCTGCTTCGGTGGCCCGGTCATCGCCCCGGGTGGCGCCGCGTTCGGTCTGCCGGGTGGCCGCGACCTCGGCGATGATTGCCTCGACGTCGCGGGCGTCCGAACGCACCGCCGCGGTCAGCGTCGCGTCGCCCACGGTGCGGTAACGCACGGTCTCGACGAAGCACTCCTCGCCCTCGCGTGGCCGACAGAACTCGTTGTTGGCCATCAGCATGCCGTCGCGGGAGAACACCTCGCGCTGGTGCGCGTAGTAGATCGAGGGCAGCGCCACGTGCTCCGCGGCGATGTAGTGCCAGATGTCCAGCTCGGTCCAATTGGACAACGGGAAGACCCGGATCGACTCACCGGTGTGAATACGCCCGTTGTAGAGGTTCCACAGCTCCGGGCGTTGGTTCTTCGGATCCCACTGGCCGAACTCGTCACGGAAGGAGAAGATCCGCTCCTTGGCCCGGGCCCGTTCCTCGTCGCGACGGGCCCCGCCGAACAGCGCGGTGAACCGGTGTTTCTCGCAGGCCTCCAGCAACACCGGCGTCTGGATGCGGTTGCGCGAGCCGTTGGGTTCCTCACGCACCAGGCCGCGTTCGATCGCGTCGGGCACCGAGGCCACGATCAATTGGACGCCGCAGCGAGCCACCTCGGAGTCGCGGAAGGCCAACACCTCACCGAAGTTGTGCCCGGTGTCCACGTGCATCACCGGGAACGGGATGGGTGCGGGGGCGAAGGCCTTCGCGGCCACGTGCAGCATGACCGCGGAGTCCTTGCCACCGGAGAACAGCAGACACGGCCGCTCCATCTCCGCGGCCACCTCGCGGATGATGTGCACGGCTTCGGATTCCAGCGTGCGCAGTTGCGAGAGCTGGTAACTGTGCGGGGCGATCGTCTGATCCATCGGGTCAACTTCCGTTGATCGCGGCGAGCACCGCGTCGGCGTATTCCGGTCGAGCCACCACCAGATCGGGCAGGGACAACTCGGCGCGGTTGTAGCGCAGCGGCGAACCGTCCACGCGTGAGGTGTGCAGGCCGGCCGCACGGGCCACGGCCACCGGGGCGGCGGAGTCCCACTGGTACTGGCCGCCGCTGTGCACGTAGACGTCGACGGTGCCGAGCACCACCGCAGCAATCTTGGCGCCGGCCGAACCCATCGCCACCAGCTCGCCGCCCAGCGCCTCCGCCACCGCGCGCGCGGCGGCGGGCGGGCGGGTGCGGCTGACCACGATGCGCGGCGGGCCGTCCGGTCGCGGACGGGCCGGCGACCCGTCGGAGGCGAGCACCACACCCTGCGCCGGTAACGCCACCGCGCCGACGATCAGGTCGTCAACGGCCCGGTCCCACAGCGCGACGTGCACCGCCCAGTCCTCGCGGCCCTCGCCGTACTCGCGGGTGCCGTCCAACGGGTCGAGGATCCACACCCGATCCGCGTGCAGCCGGGCCGGGTCATCCGCGGCCTCCTCGGAGAGCACCGCGTCGGCGGCCCGAGCCGCACGCAGGCCGGCGGCGAGAAGCTCCTGGGCGGCCCGGTCGCCGTCCGCGCCCAGCGAGGCCGAGCCCGCCGCGCGTAGTCGCAGCAGCTGCTCCCCCGCCGCCCGGGCGAGATGCACGGCCAGTTCAAGGTCGGTGGCGTCGACGGCGGCCCGCTCGCCGGAACGGGTCTGCACGTGCTGGTACGTCCTTTCGCGCAGGCGGGGGTGTTCGGAGGATTTTACGTGCCCAACTCCGATGCCCTTCGTCCTGTTCCATCCGCGGTGCCCCGCGCCACGCGCGGGAGACGCGACCGCGACGCCCCGGTGTCTGAGAAAGCGCTAAACAGCAAAGATCACGAATTGACAACAACCCCACAGGGCGCGAGAAGATCGGGCATGGCCGACGTCGTCCCTCTGCGCGCTCGTGCACCGCGGCCGGACGCAGCCGAACCCGTCGTCTTCGACGACGCGGCGGGTCCCGGCTGGTTGGCCGTGCAGTGGCTGCAACCCGGTGGGGTGGACCTCGCGATCGGCCTGGACGGCACCGAGGCCTCGGTGTTCCGACTGGCCACGCAGGACGTTCTCGAGTTGGTCCGGGTGCTGGTCGAGGGCCTCGGTGAGCCCGGCCCGGTGCACTTGGGTCCGCCGGCCACCGTGCTGCCGTGGACCCCGCGGCGTCCGGGTCCCGTTACCTGACTTCGTTCTGACGCTTCTTCAGTTCGGCCCATAGCTCCTGGACGCGAGTCCGCATGGCCTCCCGGTCGCCGGAGTTGTCCAGCACCACATCGGCCGCGGCAAGGCGGGTGGCCCGGTCGGCCTGCGCGGCGATGCGCGCGCGGGCATCGGCAGGTTCCATGCCGCGCCCGTTCACCAGACGGTCCAGCGCCACCTCGGGGTCGACGTCGACCACCACCACCAGGTCGTAGGCGTTCGCCAACCCGGCCTCGACCAGTAGCGGAACGGCCTGGATGACGATCGCGTCCGGACCCGCCGCGCGCACCAGCTCGGCAGCCCGCACCCGTACCGCCGGGTGCACGATCCCGTTCAGCGTCTGCCGGGCGGCGGGGTCGTTGAACACGATCGCGGCCACCTTGGCCCGGTCCATCTCCCCGTCGGGCCCGAGCACCTGCGGCCCGAACGCGGCCACCACCGCGGCCAGCCCCTCCGAGCCCGCGGCGACCACCTCCCTGGCCAGCACGTCGGAGTCAACGATCACCGCGCCCAGCCGCGCCAGTTCGTCGGTGACCGTGGTCTTCCCCGACCCGATACCGCCGGTCAGCCCCACCTGCACGCGGTGCATCCTGCCGGCGCCCGGGCCTCCCGTTGCAGGGCGGGTCCGTTCGTTCGCTCATTCATGAGCGCAGCGAGCACTGTCATACCCGGGGCGTCGTTCTCGGGGCGAATTTGGGCCTTCGGATGACGCCTGCCGTATGGGAGAGCTCCGCCAGATCATGAATGAGCGGAGGATCCCGCCAAGACGCCGAGGGGCCCCGACCGCGAGTGCGGCCGGGCCCCTCGGTACGAACTAGCTGCGGCCGGTGAGCTTCTCGCGCAGCGCGGCCAGCGCCTCGTCGGAGGCCAGCGTGCCACCGTCGGACTCGACGCTGGAGGCCTCCGAGGAGTAGGACGTCTGCGCCGCGTCCTCGCCCTCGCCACCCACGCCGGCCTCGGCGTCGGCGGCCTTGGCGGCGACCACCTGCTTGCGGTGCGCGTCGTAGCGGGCGCGGGCCTCGGCGTACTGCCGCTCCCACTCGACCTGCTGGGTCTCGAAGCCGGGCAGCCACTCGTTGGTGTCGGAGTCGAAGCCCTCCGGGTACACGTAGTGGCCCTCGGCGTCGTACTCGACCGGCATGCCGTACAGCGCCGGGTCGAAGTGCTCCTCGCCGGTGTCCGCGGCGCCGCCGGCGCCTTCGTTGGCCTGCTTGAGCGACAGCGAGATGCGCCGGCGCTCCAGGTCGATGTCGATGACCTTGACGAAGATCTCGTCGCCCACCTGTACGACCTGCTCGGGCACCTCGACGTGGCGCTCGGCCAACTCGGAGATGTGCACCAGGCCCTCGATGCCCTCGTCGACGCGGACGAACGCACCGAACGGCACCAGCTTGGTGACCCGACCCGGCACGACCTGACCGATCGCGTGGGTGCGGGCGAACTGCTGCCACGGGTCTTCCTGGGTGGCCTTCAGGGACAGCGAGACGCGCTCGCGATCCATGTCCACGTCGAGCACCTCGACGGTGACCTCCTGGCCGACCTCGACCACCTCGGAGGGGTGGTCGATGTGCTTCCAGGACAGCTCGGAGACGTGCACCAGACCGTCGACCCCACCGAGGTCCACGAACGCGCCGAAGTTGACGATCGAGGACACCACACCGGGCCGGACCTGGCCCTTCTGCAGCGTGGTCAGGAAGGTCTGGCGGACCTCGGACTGGGTCTGCTCGAGCCAGGCGCGACGGGACAGCACCACGTTGTTGCGGTTCTTGTCCAGCTCGATGATCTTGGCCTCGAGCTCCTTGCCCACGTAGGGCTGCAGGTCCCGCACACGGCGCATCTCGACCAGGGAGGCCGGCAGGAAGCCGCGCAGGCCGATGTCCAGGATCAGGCCACCCTTGACGACCTCGATCACCGAGCCGGTGACGACGCCGTCCTCCTCCTTGATCTTCTCGATCGTGCCCCAGGCGCGCTCGTACTGGGCGCGCTTCTTGGACAGGATCAAGCGGCCTTCCTTGTCCTCCTTCTGGAGAACCAGGGCCTCGATCTCATCGCCGACCTTGACGACCTCATTGGGGTCGATGTCGTGCTTGATGGAGAGCTCGCGGGAGGGGATGACGCCCTCGGTCTTGTAGCCGATGTCGAGCAGGACCTCGTCCCGGTCGACCTTCACGATGACGCCTTCGACAATGTCGCCGTCGTTGAAGTACTTGATGGTCTCGTCGATGGCGGCGAGGAAGTCCTCGGCAGTGCCGATGTCGTTGATCGCTACCTGCGGCGGTGCGGCAGAGCTTGGGGTAAAGGCGTCGAGGGTGCTGGTCATAGGGTCGATTGCTCCGGCAACTGGGTGAGTCGGGAGGCCCGAGAGCCTCGTCGGCGCGCCAGGGGCCGCCCCCGCCTGCCGAGTAACCGCCCGACCCCTCCTGGTCCGACCGGCTCAGCTCGAGCCGACGAATACCGAAAGACACCTGACTGGAACGCGACCTGCGAGCGCGCGACCTCCTAGGTCCGAGGTCACACCAGCCCACAACGCGTCTGCCAGGATACTCCCTGCGGTTGACAGGCTTCAATCGACTCGGGGGCACGGGTGGGGTCGGTGGGGCGCGGCGAGCCCGGGGTCTGCGGGTCCGAGGACACCGTTCGGGCCAATCGGGCCTGGTGGGACACGGCGGCCGCGCAGTACCAGGCCGAGCACGGTGCGTTCCTCGGCGACGCGGATTTCGTGTGGTGCCCGGAGGGGCTGCGCGAGGCCGACGCGCGGTTGCTGGGCCGGGTGGACGGGGCCGACGTGCTGGAGATCGGCTGCGGGGCGGCCCAGTGCGCCCGGTGGCTGCGCACCGAGGGTGCCCGGGCGGTCGGCATCGACCTGTCTGCGGCGCAACTGGGGCAGGCCCGGACATTGGACAAGCGCACCGGGGTGCGGGTTCCCGCGGTGGTGGCCGATGCGGCCGCGCTGC
This sequence comes from Sporichthyaceae bacterium, assembly GCA_036493475.1. Taxonomy (NCBI): domain Bacteria; kingdom Bacillati; phylum Actinomycetota; class Actinomycetes; order Sporichthyales; family Sporichthyaceae; species Sporichthyaceae bacterium. The sequence continues at coordinate 36,041 of DASXPS010000059.1, forward strand.
CGTTCGGTGACGGGGCCTTCGACCTGGCCTGTTCGGCGTTCGGCGCGTTGCCGTTCGTGGCCGATGTGGCAGGTGTGCTGGTCGAGGTGCACCGGGTGCTGCGGGCGGGCGGACGGTTCGTGTTCTCCGTCTCGCACCCGATCCGGTGGTGCTTCCCGGACGACCCGGGCCCCGGCGGGCTGACCGTGCGGGACTCCTATTTCGACCGTCGGCCCTATGTCGAGCACGACGACGTCGGGGGGTTGTCCTACGTGGAGCACCATCGAACGTTCGGCGATTGGGTGCAGCACATCGTCGCCGCCGGTCTGGTGCTGGATGGGCTGGTGGAGCCGACGTGGCCGGACGGCCTCGAGTCGGTGTGGGGTGGCTGGAGTCCGCTGCGCGGGCGGCTGCTGCCCGGCACCGCGATTTTCCTCACCCGCCGGGCCCCGGACCCGATGGGCACGGTCAGCCGGAGGTGACCACGCTCGTGTCGTCGCCCGGCGGTGCTTGCGGGGTTACCGGCGGCAGCGCGGTGAGGGCGAACGGGGTGAGCAGCAGCGTCTGCCCGACCAGGGCGGTTACCGGCACGCTCTCGGTAAGCACCTGGTAGCCGTCGGTCTCCGGCACTGCGACGGCGTACGCCCCCGGTACCAGGTCGGCGGCCAGCCAGGTGCCGGTGTCGTCGGTGCGCACGCTGAGCTCGGTGGGGCCGTGCAATTGCACAATGACGTTGGGCACCGGCTTGCCGAGTTGGTCGAGCACCTGACCGGTGAGGGTGCCGGTGGTGACGGCCGGCGGGGTCGCAACCGGCGGCGTCGGTGTCGGGTCGGGCTTGGACACCGGCGGCGTGGGTGGGGCTGCCGGTTGCGAGGGAGTCGGCTGCGGCGTGCTCGGGGTGGTCGGGTGCGGTGCTGGGCTCGTCGGCGGCGCGGTGGACGGCGTCGGGGTGGCGGCAGGGGCCACGGTGGGCAACGCGCCGGCGTAGATGCCGGCCCAGGTGAGCACCATCGACACGTACTCCCAGGACCGGTTGTACCGGTACACCGCGGCGAGCAGTCCGTTGCGGGTGGCCAGATCCCCGCCGCCCGCGCAGAGGAACGTCGCCGAGCCCAGCGCCGCGTCGTTGATGTTCTCCGGATCGGGCAGGCCGTCGCCGTTGCCGTCCCGACCGACCCCGCGCCAGGTGTCGGGCAGGAACTGCATCGGGCCGATGGCGCGGTCGTATTTCTTGTCCCCGTCCCACAGGCCGCCGTCGGTGTCGGTGATCCGGGCGAAGTTGCCGGTGCCGTCCAGCTTCGGGCCGATGATCGGCGGCGCGGCCCTCCCGGTGGCATCCAGGCTGCCGTTGTCCGCGTGGTCGGACTCGATGCGGCCGATGCCGGCCAACAGCGCCCAGGGCAGGTGGCAGGACGGTTGTTCGGCGGCCAGGGTGCGCGCGGCGGCCTGGTAGGCGGCGAGCACCTGCGGCGGGATGGAGCGGGACGCGCCGGAGGAGACCACGTAGGGCACGGGGGCCGGGGCGGTCGGCGTCGGGTTGCCCGGGGTCGTCACCGGGGTGACCGGGTCGGGCAGTTGGTCGGGACCGGCCACCTGACGCGGGGCGTCCGGGGTGTACAGGTCCGCCGGGGCGACGCCCGGCAACGGTTCACCGGTGCCGATGCCGTGCAGGAGGTCGACGCCGGTGGGCACCATGTCCGCGGCCTCGCTGTGGTGATGCGGCGGCAGCGCGCCGGCCGTGCCCATCACCACGGCGAGCACGGCCGTTGCCACCGCGCCCAGGCGCGCGTTCGTGGTGAAGATGTGCTTACCCATCGGGGCAGGTATCGGTGGTCTCGCCCCGAACCTTGAGCCCTGCGCGGGTATCGGTCAGTGACCGGCCTCGTGCCAGGTGCGGCCGATGCCCACCGAGACGTCCAGCGCAACGGACAGGGGGTAGGCGTTGCCCATTTGGTCGCGGACCAGGGCCTCGAGCGCTTCGAGTTCGTCGGGGGCGACCTCGAAGACCAGTTCGTCGTGCACCTGCAGCAGCATGCGGGAGTTCAGGTTGGCGGCGCGCAGCGCGTCGTCCACGCCGAGCATGGCAACCTTGATGATGTCCGCGGCGGAGCCCTGGATCGGGGCGTTCAGCGCCATCCGCTCGGCCATCTCCCGGCGTTGCCGGTTGTCGCTGGTCAGATCGGGCAGGTAGCGGCGGCGGCCGAGGATGGTTTCGGTGTAGCCCTCGCGGCGGGCCTCCTCGACCACCTCGCGCAGGTAGTCGCGCACCCCGCCGAAGCGGAAGAAGTACTCGTCGCGCAGTTCGCTCGCCTCGTCCACACCGATCTTCAGTTGGCGGGACAGGCCGAACGAGGACAGCCCGTAGGCCAAGCCGTAGGACATCGCCTTGATCTTCGCGCGCATCGCCTGGGTGACGCCGTCGGGTTCGACGGAGAAAACCCGGCTCGCCACCGTGGTGTGCAGATCCTCCCCGGACGCGAACGCTTCTTGTAGGCCGGTATCCGCGGACAGGTGGGCCATGATGCGCATCTCGATCTGGCTGTAGTCCGCGGTGAGCAGGGATTCGTAGCCCTCGCCGGCAACGAAGGCCGAGCGGATGCGCCGGCCCTCCTCGGTGCGGATCGGGATGTTCTGCAGGTTCGGGTCCACCGAGGACAACCGGCCGGTGGCGGCGATGGTCTGGTTGAACGTGGTGTGGATGCGGCTGCCCGCGTCGAGCATCGGCAGCAGGCCGTCGACCGTGCTCTTCAGCCGGGTGACGTCGCGGTGGCGCAGCAGATGTTCCAGGAACGGATGCTGGGTCTTCTCGTACAGGTCCACAAGTGACTCAGCGTCAGTGGTGTAGCCGGTCTTGATCTTCTTGGTCTTGGGCAGCCCGAGTTCCTCGAACAGCACCACCTGCAGCTGCTTGGGCGAGCCCAGGTTCACCTCGTGACCCAACGCTGCGAACGCGGCCTGCTCGGCGGATTTCACCTCGGCACCGAACTGCGCGGACAAATGCGCGAGGTAGTCCTCGTCGGCGGCGATGCCGGTCTGTTCGAGCCGGGCCAGCACGTCGACCAGCGGCAGTTCCACCTGCGCCAGCAACGACGCGCCGCCCTTACCGGCCAGGTCGTTGTCCAGATACGTCGCCAGGTCGATGACGGCCCGCGCGCGCACCATCGAGGCCTGCGCCACCGCCTGCTCGTCGCCGCCGTCGAAGGACAACTGCCCGTCGTCGACGCTGTCGTTGCGCAGCTCGCGGTGCAGGAAGCGCAACGCCAAATCGGAAAGCTCGAAGGACCGTTGCCCCGGCAACGCCAGGTAGGCGGATAACGCGGTGTCCGAGGTGACCCCGGCCAATGGCCATCCCCGGGCGGCGAGTGCCAACATCGGGCCCTTGGCGTCGTGCAGCGCCTTGTGCCGGGCCTCGTCGGCCAGCCAGCCGGCCAATGCGGCGTCGTCCTCGGGGTTCAATCCGGCCGGATCCACCCAGCACGCCGCCCCGTCCTCGGCAGCCAACGCCACCCCGGTCACGTTCCCGGTGCCCCGGCCCCAGGTGCCGGTGACGTCCACCCCGGTGCGCTCCGGACCGGCGGCATGCTCGGCCAACCAGGCGGCCACCTCGTCCGGGCCCAACACCGACCCGGAGATCTCGAACCCGGACTCGGCCTCCGGCTCGGCGGCCTCCAGCGTGGCCCACAACCGCTCGCGCAGCACCCGGAACTGCAGGGTGTCGAA
>DASXPS010000060.1 GCA_036493475.1 Sporichthyaceae bacterium
CCGGATCATGTTCTGCACGACCAGGTGATCCGGGGTCAGCGACACGGTCGCGTCGCGCAGCAGCAACAACACCGCCACCGCGAGGAAGGCGAGGACGGCGTACAGCGGTGTCCAGATCGGCGCGGAGATCGCGCCCAGCACCGCGCCGACCAACAGGCCCAGGGCGACGACGATGATCCCGATGCGCGTGCGCAGCCGCAGGCGTCGGGTTCGGGTGGGCGTCGCCTCCTCCTCCACGACGTCGAGTATCCCGATTGCCCGCGTTCGGTGTGTCTCATTCCCGGCAGACGACACCCGTTTGGTTCAGCCGGCGGCGGTCCGTCGGGTCAGAGGGTGATGGAGCGCTGTCCGAACACCGGCTTGCGCTTCTCCCCGAACGCGCTCACGCCCTCGATGAAGTCGCTCGCGCGCAGCAGATCTAGCTGCCAGGCGCGTTCGGTCTCCAGCGCCCGGTCCAGACCCGGCAGCGTGGCCGCGTTGATGGCTCGCTTGGCGCCGGCCAGCGCGTCCGGCGGCAAGGTGACCAACCGCGCCACCAGCGCGTCGACCGCGTCGTTGAGGTCCTCGTGCACCCCGGCGATCATCCCGGCGGCCAGCGCCTCGGTGGCGGGCAGCCGCTCGCCGAGCATGGCCATCTTCAGCGCGCGGGCGCGGCCCACCGAGGCAGCCACGATCGCGGTGGCACCGCCGTCGGGCATCAGGGCGATGTGCACGAACGGCAGCAGGAAGTAGGCATCCGGCCGGGCCAGCACGAAGTCGCAGGCCAGGGCGAAGGAGACGCTGATGCCCGCCGCGGCGCCCTGCACCGCGCAGATGGTGGGGATGGGCAACTCGCACAACGTCCGGGTGAGCCGGTTGCCCGCGTCGATGATGTCTACCGGCGGCTCCCAGCCGGGTTCGGGCTTGAGCGTGAGGTCGGCCCCGGAGCAGAACGAACGGCCCGCGCCGGAGAGCACCACCACGCGCACGTCGGTTTCCTGGCCCGCTTGGCTGACCACGTCGGCGACGTCGTCGATGACCTCGTTCGTCAATGCGTTGAGACGATCCGGGCGGTTGAGCACGATGCGCAGCACGCCGCCCTCGAAGTCCACCAGCACTGCTTCGCCGGTGCGCTTACCGTGCGGCGCGAATGTCATCGCGTGGCCTCCTCGACAGCCGGGCTGACACCGAAGACGGTAGCGATCAGCAGATCGCCGAGCATGCGGGCCACCCCCTCGGCGTCGGCAAGGTGGCCCTCGGCGGCCAGCGCGCCCGCGAAGGTGTTCTCCACCGTCCACCACAGGGCGGCGGCCAGTTCGCCCGCACCGGCGCCCGCAACATGGCCACGGTTGGCCGCGATGGCCGCGCCCAATGCCTCCTCGATGCGGTCCGCGGCGGCGAGGTAGACCTTGGCCAACTCCGGGCGCCGCGGCCACTCGTGCACGGTGTTGCGCACCACGGCCAGTGCCACTTCGTCGCCGTGCATCCAATCCAGCACGAGGTTGCCGAGGTCGGTGGGATCCTCGGCGCTCACCCGCTGCTCGATCAGATGCACGAACGGCTCGGCGATCTGCCCGAACAACGCGGCGAAGGCGTCCTCCTTGGAGGCGAAGTAGAAGTAGAAGGTGGCCCGCGAGGTCTCCGCCGCGTCGGCGATGGTGGCCACCGACAGCTCCTCCAGCGACGTGGTGCACACCAGCCGGCCGACCGCGTGCAGAATGCCGCCGGCGGTGTCGGTGGGCTCGGGCAACCCGGTCTGCTCGTGCGGGCGGGGACCCGCGGCCTCCGGATCCGGGGTGACCCGGCCGATCAGCGCCCGCGCGGTGAGTTCATCGATCGCGGCCGCGGCGAGGGTCGGGGTGAGGATGCGGGCATCCAGCCCGCGGGTGCCGACGTAGAAGGTGCGCTCCAGTGCGCACAGCAGCATGGTGGCCACCATGTCCGCGGGCGCTCCGGCGCCGGCGCGGCCGTGGCTGCGTTCGTATTCGATCTGCCCGGCGACCGCCTGGACCAACTGCTCCCGGACCGCGAACCACGCCTCGCCGATCTGCGGCACCGTGTACATGTGCTCGATGGCGGCGCAGATCACCGCGCCGTGCGCGGACCACAGTTCGACGGTGCCCGCCATGCTCGCCTCCAGCGAGCCGGCGCGCTCCTTCCCGGCCGGCGCCGACCAGGACTCGTCGGGGGTGTACACGTCCTCCAGCAGTCGGGCCACCAGCGCGGCCAGCACGTCGAACTTGGACGCGAAGTAGTGATAGAAGTTCGCCCGCGAGATGCCCGCCCGCGCAATGATCTGAGCAACCGTCAGATCCTGCAGCATGGTCTCGGTGAGCAGGGCCTCGGTGGCGGCGAAGATCGCCGTCTCGGATCCGCTGCGGCCGTCGTGGGCGCGGGGACGAGCGCGGGAGATCCGAGGTGGCGTCACACCCAGGAGGCTAGCTGTGTCTGGACAGCATGACTAGTCAACACGTCGAGACATTCCCCGGCCGGATGTCGGCTGCACTTCTACCCCGAGCGTGTAGTTGTGCAGCCGAAAACGGCCCTTAGGCCTGCGTACCTACACACTCGGGGGACTTGCGCAGGTCTCTTTAGAGGCCGAGGTCGCGGCCGACGATCTCGCGCATGATCTGGTTGGTGCCGCCGTAGATCTGCTGCACGCGGGCGTCGCGCCAGCGGCGGGCGATTTCGTATTCCTCCATGTAGCCGTAGCCGCCGTGGATCTGCAGGCACTTGTCCAGCGCCTCGAACTCCAGCTCGGTGGTGAGAAACTTGGACCCGGCCGCGTCCGCCGCGGACAGCTCGCCGGCGCAGTGCAATTCGATCGCGCGGTCCACGTAGCAACGCATCGAGGAGATCTTGGTGTGCAGTTCGGCGAGGGTGAACCGGTTGGCCTGGAAGGTGCCGATGGGCTGGCCGAAGGCCTTGCGGGTCTTGGCGTAGTCCAGCGCGAGTTCCAGCGCCCGTTCTGCGTGCGCCATGGCGCCCACGGTGATGGACAGCCGCTCCTGGGCCAGGTTGGCCATCAGGTAGTGCAGCCCCTTGCCCGGCACCCCGAGCACGTCGGCGTCCGGCACGAACACGTCGTCGAGGAACAACTCGGCGGTGTCCGTGGCCCGGCGGCCGATCTTGTCCAGCTTGCGGCCCTTGGTAAACCCGGCGGCGTCACCCTCGACCACGAACAGGCCGAGCTTGTTGTCCGCATCGGGCACCTTGGCCGCGATGATCAGCAGCTCGGCCAGGATGCCGTTGGTGATGAACGTCTTCGAGCCCGACAGTGACCAGCCGTCAGAAACCTTGCGCGCGGTGGTGGCAATGCCGCGCAGGTCCGAGCCCATGCCGGGCTCGGACATGGCGATGGCGGTGGGCGCCTCGCCGGAGGTGATCCGGGGCAGCCAGCGCGCGTGCTGTTCGGGGGTGCCGATGTCCAGCAGGTAGGGCATCACGATGTCGTTGGTGATGCCGAACGCGTCGCCGACGGCGCCGGTGCGCACGACCTCTTCGATGATCACCGTGTTGAACCGGAAGTCGCGGATGCCCGCGCCGCCGTACTCCTCCGGCGCGGCGAAGCCGACCATGCCCTGCCCCGCGGCCTTGCGCCAGAACTCGTGGCCGATGATGCCGTCGCGCTCCCACTGCGCGGTATGCGGCACCGCCTCGGCGAACAGGAACTCGCGCACCATGGCACGGAAGTCGTCGTGCTCTTCAGCGAACAGCGTGCGCCGGAAGCTACTCATGGGTACAGCGTACGTTTCGTCCGGACCCCGCGTCCATGCCGGGTCAGTCGCGGCGCCACGCGGCGAGCACGTCAGCCACCGGGGTGGGCGCTGTGGCCGGGATGTTGGGCAGGCCGGGGTTACTGCGGGAGAACCGCGGGGCGGGCGCGCACTGCACGGTGCCGTGGATGTCCGCGACCGTGCCGCGGGCCGCGATGTGCGGGTGCTCGGCCACCTCACCGAAGCTCAGCACCGGAGTCACGCAGGCGTCGGTGTCGACGAAGTGCGCGGCCCACTCGTCGCGGGTGCGGGAGGCGAACAGTTCGGCGAACCGCTTGCGCAGCACCGCCCAGTTCTCCCGGTCGTGCTGGTCCGGCAGCTCCTCATCGGCCAGGCCCAGCCCGGACAGCAGGGCGGCGTAGAACTGCGGTTCGATCGAACCGACCGCGAGGTAGCCGCCATCCGCGCACTCGTAGGTGTCGTAGAACGGGGCGCCGGTGTCCAGCATGTTGACCGCCGGAGTGTCGCTCCACAGGCCCGCCGCGCGCAGATTCCACACCATCTGCAGCAGCGACGCGGTGCCGTCCACGATGGCGCCGTCCACCACCTGACCGCGCCCGGAAGTACCCCGCTCGAACAACGCCGCGAGGATGCCCATCACCAGATACAGCGACCCGCCGCCGAAGTCGCCGAACATGTTGAGCGGTGGCACCGGGCGGGAACCTTCGACCCGGAAGGCGTTCAGCCCGCCGGTCAGTCCGATGTAGTTGATGTCGTGCCCGGCTCGCTGGGCGAGCGGCCCGTCCTGGCCCCAGCCGGTCATCCGGGCGTAGATCGCGCCGGGATTGCGGGCCGCGACGTCGTCCGGGCCGATGCCCAGGCGCTCCGCGACCCCGGGCCGGTAGCCCTCGACGATCACGTCGACGACCGCGAGCAGGTCGTCCAGCACGGCCTTGCCCTCGGCGGTCTTCAGGTCCGCGCTCACCACGCGCACGCCGCGCAGGAACCAATCGGGTTGGTCCTTGGGCAGCATGCGCAATCCGCCCGATGGGCGCTCCACCCGCACCACGTCCGCGCCCAGATCGGCCAGCAGCATGGCCGCGTGCGGGCCGGGGCCGATGCCACCGAGTTCCAGGACGCGCAGGTTGGCCAGGGGTCCGGGCATGGGATGGTGCCTCCTCGGGTGCTTGGTGGCGCCAGTATTGCGGGAGGG
>DASXPS010000061.1 GCA_036493475.1 Sporichthyaceae bacterium
CTGGGAGAGACGGTTACCAAGGGCACCGTCGGGAGCTGGCTGAAGCAGGCCAGGGACACGGTGGCCTTTGACGACCCGCTGTTCGAGGTGTCGACCGACAAGGTCGACTCCGAGATTCCCAGTCCCTACGACGGTGTGATCGTCGAGATCCTGGTCGGCGCGGGTGAGACCGTGCCGGTCGGCACGCCGCTTGTGCGGATCGGCGGGCCGGGGGGGCCACCCCGGCGGTGTCCGGAGCGGCGAGGCTGCCTTCGGCGGCGCACGGGGTGGCCGCTGCGGGCGGTCCCGCGCTCGATGATCCGGCGAGCCCGTCCATGGGCGGGTCAGAGGGGATGGCCGGGGAGGACCCTGGTAACGGCGTCCCGGTGGGCGTGGTGCACGACATCACTATGCCCAAGCTGGGTGAGACGGTTACTGAAGGCACCGTCGGGAGCTGGCTCAAGCAGGTCGGCGACACGGTGGCGTTCGACGACCCGCTCTATGAGGTGAGCACCGATAAGGTCGACTCGGAGATCCCGAGCCCGTATGACGGGGTGCTGCTGGAGATCCTCGTCGCCAATGGTGGAACCGCACCGGTCGGTGCGGTGCTGGCCCGCATCGGCGAGCCCGGTGCGGCGGGTGGATCGGTGCCGGGAGGCGGCGATCTGGTGGTCGGCGGCTCGGATCCCGCCACCGTCGGTGCCCTCACCGGTCGGGGTGGCGCGCCCTCCGTTGCACCAGCTGCCACGTCGGCTGATCGCGGCGGTGGGACGCTTTCCCCGCTGGTTCGTCGTCTGCTCGTCGAGGCGGGGTTGGATTCCGCGCAGATCAAGGGGACGGGTGCCGGCGGACGGATCCGGCGCGAGGTACTGGAGCGGGCCGTCGCGGCCGGCGCAGAACTGTTGCCCCGCGCTCATTCTGCCGATGACGCCGTCATCGAAAATGCCGATGTGAATCGGTAGGTCGATCGGCAGGGTGGCGTCGTGATCGGCCCGGTGACGCCGTGCGTACCCGTGATGGTCGGCGCAGTGACGACTGTCGGTGGACATGGTGGTGCCCGAGGGAATGCCCCAATTACATGATCATCGGCGGGGCGAGCAGGTAGCCGTAGCTGAACGCGCCGATCAGCGCCCACGCCGAGACGGTCAGCCCGAAACGCTCGCGGTAGCGCAGAGCGGCACCGGCGAGCAGGTTCAGCGCCTGCGCCAGCAACGTCGGCGGCGGTGACGACACCACGGTCGACGGTGGTGTCGGCAGTGGTGTTGCCAGTGGCGCGAGGAGTGACTCCCGGTCGATGAGCGCGCAGCGGTCCACGGCCTGCCGGTAGAGCCACTGGGCGTGCCGCTCGGGTGCGCGGCGCAGCCAGCGGCGCACGGTCGAGACCGGCCGGTCCAGGCTGGCCGCGATGCCGCGATGACCCGCCCCGGTCGCGGCCTTGGCCGCCAGGGCGTTCCCGATGACCTCGGTGCTGTCGGCCCGTCGGCTGATCAGCTGCCCGGGCAGCAGGACCTGGGTGGCGCGGCAGTCAGCACAGCGGGCCCGTCGCGGGGTGACGCGCAGCCGTGCGGAGCCCAGGCCGCGCACGGTGCGGGTGCGGGCGTGCCCGTACGGGCGCAACCTGCCTCGGCAGTGCGGGCAGCGCATATCGCCATCGCGCAGGCTCGACTCGGCCCGCTGCAGGCACGCCACCACGATCACCGACAAGGACTCCGTTCACGCCGGGCACGATTTCCTACCACACCCCGGCTCGGGGAGGGGCCAGTTCGTGTGGCAGCGCCTCGGTTGCGGCGCCGCTCGCCGGCAGGGTGCCGACCACGCAGAGCCGCGGCAATGCGCCGACGCAATCCGGGTCGACACGCCGCCCGCGCGCGGCCGCGACGGTTGCCCGTCACGGTGACGGCGCCGACCACACCCACTCCCGGCCCGGCCGCATCAGCATCGACCGTGACGAACGGTCAGCAATTGCTCGTCAACCAGAGTGGTGCTCAACATCGAGGGGTCCCGACGACGTCCCGACCGGCGAATTCTGCCTAAAGGTAAGGAGTACCGATGTCGAGCGTCGGGTGCCCGCCCG
>DASXPS010000062.1 GCA_036493475.1 Sporichthyaceae bacterium
CGGCCCGACCTCGATAGAGAGCGAGAAACAGCACGCCCAGACCGAGCCCGAACGGCATGACCACGCCGATCGTGGAGTTGCGTTGCGTGGGCCGATCCCCGAGCAGGGCCAACAGCACCGCGGCGGTCAATGAGCCGACGATCGCCCCGGCCACTACGTTCACGCCGATCAGCAACGCACCCGAGGCGCCGGCGAAGGACAACTCGCTGATGCCGTGCACGGCGAAGGGCAGATCCCGGCTCACCACGAACGGACCGATGAGCCCTCCGACGATCGCCACCACCGCGCCCGCGATCAGGGAATTGCGGACCACGCCGAGCAACTCGAGGTAGTCGTGGAAATTGAGAACCCGGTTCACGAGGCCAGCGCCCCGACGATCGCGATGCCGTGCCGGCCGCTGATCACCTCGACCGGGCGGCCGTGCAACTCCGATAGGCACTCCGAGCACAGGACCTCCGCCGGCGTGCCCAGCCGGGCCCGGCCGCCCGCGATGTAGAGCACCCGGTCGGTGAACGGGAGCACCGGGTTGATCTCGTGGGTGACGAACACCACCGCGGTGTGCCGCGCCCGCCGTTGTGCGTGGATCAAGCCCGCGACCGCGTGTTGGTGGTGCAGGTCGAGCGCGGCCAACGGCTCGTCGCACAGCAGCAGTGCCGGGTCGGCGGCCAACGCCTGCGCGACCCGCACCCGTTGTTGCTCGCCGCCGGACAAGAGCCGGAACGGCGCATCCGCGTAGGCCAGTGCACCCACGCTGTGCAGCAGGGCATCGCAGCGTCGGCGTAGATCGGGCTCGCGGCGCAGCCCCCAGCGATGCCCATTCAAACCGAAGTGGACCAGGTCGCGGGCGCGCACGTCACCGGCCGCGGCGCTGCCCCGTTGCGGGATCAACCCGATGGCGCGATTCCCGCGCCCGGTTGGCTTTTCGGCCACCGTGACCTCGCCGGCGGCCAATTGCAATTGCCCCAGTAGCACCCGGAGCAGGCTGGACTTGCCGGCTCCGTTGGGCCCGAGCACCGCGAGCAGTTCACCTGCGGCCAGGTCCAGATCCAGACCCTGCCACAGCGTCCGGGGGCCGAAGCGCAGGGTGGCGTCGCGCAACCTCGCGACCGGCGCGGTCACGAAAGTGCCTGCTCGAGGGCGTTCAGGTTGCGCGACATCCACGCGACATAGGACAACCCGCTCGGCAGGCTCTCGGTGACCGGTACCACCGGGATGTTGTTGTCCAGCGCGGCATTGCGCACCTGCTCGGTCTGCGGGCCGGAGGTCTGTGCGTTGTAGACCAGCGCGCGGACCTTGTGGTCGCGGAACATGTTGAGGGTCTGGTGCAACACCGTCACCGGCACATCGGTGCCATCCTCGATGGCTTCGCTGAAGTCCGAGGGGGTGGCGTTGACCAACCCGCACGCGTTGAGCAGGTACAGCGGAACCGGTTCGGTGATGGCAACCGCTTGGCCCGCGACCTTTTCGCGCAGCGTTTGTACCCGTGCCTCGAGGGCGGCGACCGCGGCGCGTAGGACGGCGGCATTGGCGCGGAAGGTGTTGGCGTCAACCGGATCCAGGACGGCTAACGCACCGGCGAGTCGGGCCACGAACGTTTCGACGGTCGTGAAGTCATACCAAACGTGCTCGTTGAGCTCGCCACCGTCGGTCGGATGGTGACCGGATAGCGCAACCACATTGAGCACCTCGCGGTCGCCCGGCGCGGCCTTCAGCATGGTGTCCATGAAGTCGTCGTAACCGCCACCGTTCTCCACCACCAGGCGGGCGGTGCGGATGGCCAGTTGGTCGCGGGCATTGGCCACGTAGCTGTGCGGATCCTGGCTCGGGTTGGAGATGAACGAGGTCACCGACACCCGGTCGCCGCCCACGCTGTGCACAAGATCGCCGTACACATCGGTCGAGGCCACGACTGATACCGCCGGTGACCTGTTGTGGGTTGCCGGTGCACAGCCGAGGAGGCCGGTCATCACCGCCACCACTAGAGGAATGCGCAGGCCAGGCACGATGGAACGTTATTGAAAATGAAAACGGATGTCAATAGTGGCGCAACTGAGGGCCCGACACGCCATCGCCGAGCTCACCGTGCGCGCGGTCACATCTCGCAGTTCTGGGCGCGCAGGCGGACGAATCGATCAAGGGGGGCGCCGGGCGGCCAGGCCGTGTGGAAAACGCGCAACGTCCGGCTTCCGCGGCGTTCTTACGCCACGAGCGCCGGACGTTGGGGTTGGCACCACCCCGGCCTCGCAGTGGGTAGCCCTCCCGGATGACGATCTCCGCGGCCGTACGCCTTCCGTTCGCGCGCCGCTGGACCACACCCGCGCAACACCGCGTCGCCCTACGCGCCGGGCTGGCCGTCCTCGTCGCGCTAACGGCCACATGGCAGCTTGACCGCCTCAATTGGGCCGCCTACGCGATGTTCGGCGCCTTCCCCACCGTCTACGGCGGCCCGCTTCGCTGGTCGGGTCGCGTCCGGCTGCACGTCGCCATGGGTCTGCTGCTGACCGGGGCCGTCACCGACGCCGCCGCAGTCGGCACCTTCGACAACCGCCGTTGGGTCGCCATCCCGGTGGTCGCGAGCTGGGCGGTGCTGGCCGCCGCGCTGTCCGATCGATTCCGCTGGCGACCACCTGGCCCGTTGATTCCGGTGTTCGCGGTGGCCACCGCAGCCGCAGTCCCGGCGAGCGGGACGGATGTGATCGCGGCCCCGCTGGTCTGCGGTGCGACCGCCGCCTTCGCGATCCTGCTCGGGGTCGTGGAGCACACGGTGTTCCCCCTGCGCGACCCGCGACCGGCGCCGCCGTTCCCGTTGCCGGATCGCCGCCGGCAACAGCTGCACGCTGTGCGGTGCGGCGTCGCGGTTGCCGTCGCCGGCACCATCACCACGAGCCTGGGCATCGGTAGGCCGTACTGGTCGATGGTCGCCGCCGTGGTGCCGCTGGGCATTCCCGGGCTGCGGGCGCAGTTGCGACGCGGCCTGCACCGGGCCGGCGGGACGTTGCTCGGTCTGGCCCTGGCCGCGGTGCTGTTGGAGCTGCGGCTGCCCACGCCCGCCGTGGTCGTGTGTCTGGCGTTGTTGCAGGTCCTCACCGAACTGGTGGTGGTGGCCAACTACCTGGCGGGCTTGGTGTTCATCACCCCGATGGCGTTGTTGCTCGTGCACCTGTCCGTGCCCGGTTCGATCGGGCCGTTGCTCGCAGATCGTCTCGCCGAGACGTTGATCGGGTTGGGTGTGGGACTGCTGACGGCCGTGTTGACCCGCCGCCGCGACGTGCCCGGCCCGGGGGAGTCAGCGTCGTAGCGCCGGGTAGCGTCGAGGTCGCCGCGAAGGACCGGAGATCGAGGGAGAACGTGGTGAGCACCGCACAGGCCAACTACCAGGCCTACAAGTCCGCCCGCGACCTGCTGCTGGATCTGCGTACCGATTACGCCGCGGCGTGGGAGAAATTCGCCTGGCCGACGCTGGGCGAGACGTTCAGCTGGGCCCACGACTGGTTCGACCTGATGGCCACGGACAACGACCGCCCGGCACTGCACATCGTCGAGGAGACCGGCGCGGACAACACCTACTCCTTCGACGACCTGCGCCGACGCTCCAACGGCCTGGCGATTTTCTTGGCCGCGGCCGGCCTCGGCAAGGGCGACCGGGTGGCGATCATGCTCGGCAACCAGGTCGAACTCTGGGTGTCGATGCTCGCGGTGATGAAGCTCGGCGCGGTGGTCATGCCGACCACGACGGCGTTGGGCCCGGTCGATCTCGCCGACCGGGTGGCACGGGGCAAGGTGCGTGCGGTGATCGCCAATTCCACCGACGCCGCAAAGTTCGAGCAGGTGCCCGGCGACTACCTGCGCCTGTGTGTGGGCGAGCGGACCGAGGGCTGGTTGTCCTACGGCGACGCCGAGCCCGCCGCCGAGCCTCCTGCTCGGCCCGAGCTGCTGCAGACCGACCCGCTGCTGCTGTATTTCACCTCCGGAACCACCAGCAAGCCCAAGATGGTCGAGCACACGCAGGTGTCCTATCCGGTCGGCCACATGTCGACGATGTACTGGCTCGGCGTGCAGCCCGGCGACGTGCACCTCAACATCTCCTCGCCCGGCTGGGCCAAGCACGCGTGGAGCTGCTTCTTCGCGCCGTGGATCGCCGAGGCGTGCGTGTTCATCTACAACTACGCCCGCTTCGACGCCCCGGCACTGCTCGAGCAGCTGCGTACCCAGCACGTCAGCACGTTCTGCGCCCCGCCCACGGCGTGGCGGATGCTCATCCAGGCCGACCTGTCCGACGGCCCCGGCGCGCTGCGGGAGGGCATCGCGGCGGGCGAGCCGCTCAACCCCGAGGTCATCGAGCAGGTCCGCAACGCATGGGGCATCACCCTGCGCGATGGCTTCGGGCAGACCGAAACCACCGCCCAGGTCGGCAACAGCCCCGGCAATGAGGTCAAGGCCGGCTCCATGGGTCGACCGCTGCCCGGCACCCCGGTGGTGTTGGTCGACCCGGCCACCGGCCGGCCCGCCGACTCCGGCGAGATTTGCCTGGACCTGTCGCGTCATCCGGTCAATCTGATGCGCTGCTACCTCGACGATGCGCAGCGCGAAGCGGAGGCCATGGCCGGCGGGTATTACCACACCGGCGATCTCGCCGACCAAGACGCCGAGGGTTACATCACCTACGTCGGGCGGACCGACGACGTGTTCAAAGCCTCGGACTACAAGGTCTCCCCGTTCGAGTTGGAGAGCGTGCTCATCGAGCACCCGGCTGTCGCCGAGGCCGCGGTGGTTCCGGCGCCCGACGAGATGCGCCTGGCCGTACCCAAGGCCTACGTGACGCTGGCGGCCGGCTGGACGGCGGACGAGCAGACCGCGCTCGCCATTCTCAAGCACTGCCGAGAGAACCTCGCCCCGTACCTGCGGGTGCGCCGGGTCGAGTTCTTCGAGTTGCCGAAAACGATCTCCGGCAAGATCCGGCGCGTCGAGTTGCGCGCCCGCGAACAGGACGCGAGGGCGATGAGCACTGCGCGGGAGTGGCGCGACGAGCAATTCCCGGAACTGCGCGGTTAGCCGGCCTCGGGACTACGGCGTTCGGACCATCGCGATGTGCGGGATGCCGTCCTCGTCGAATTCGTCGCCGACGGTCCGAAAGCCGAATCGGCGATAGAAGTCCTGCACAACGCACTGGGCGTGCAGCTCCCAGGTCATCGCCGGGTCGACGGCCAGCGCAGCCTGCATGAGCCGGGCCGCGTGGCCCTGCCCACGCTGGTCGGCGGCGGTGACCACCCGGCCGATCTTGCGTCGCCCGTTCTGTTCCGGCAGCACCCGCACGCAACTGATGATCCGTCGGTTCTCGTCGGTCAGCCACAGGTGCACGGTGTGCGGGAGCAGGTCGAGGCCGTCGAGATCCAGGTAGGGACACGTCTGCTCGACCACGAAGATCTCCGCGCGCAGCCGGAGCAGCTCGTAGAGCTCCGCGGCGGAGATGTCCGAGCCCGATCGCGAGTGCAGCTGCGCCACCGGGCGAGGATCGCACAACCCGGCCGGTGTGGCTGAGCAGGATCTCCACCAGTGCGGCGGACGACGCGCCGACGCAGGTGTGGGAGGTCGAGCGCCATGTTCGTCAGGACGCCGACAGCATCCGAGGTGGCGCTTTCTGCGGGGAGCTCGCGCCGTCGTCGGCGAGGAACAGTTCCATATCTGGCCGCTGTTCGCACCGATCCTGACTGAGGGTCAGCAGGCGGTTGAGGAGATCGGCGCTTCTGTCCGCGAACGGACCGGTTGCACACAGGCAACCTGATGAGCTGACGCGGACCGCGCGGTGTCGCGTCACAAGCCCACCAAGCGGGTAGAACAACTACGTGGCTGATCCCGCACCCGAGCAGGAGCGCCCCGTCCTGGGCGACGAGGCCGGTCAAGCAGCGGCCGAGAACGCCGTTGGGTCCTTGGTCGCAGAGTTGCAGGAAGGGTGGGGTCAGCACGACGCCGAGATCTCCAACCGCCATTTTGCGGCCGACGTCGCCTGGGGCAGTCCGTTCGGGGCGACCGTGCACGGCTACGAGCGGCTGCACGACATCCATCGACGGCTGAAAGCTTCGGGCGTTGGCGGGCCTGCCTCGCGCTACGAGATCGAACATGTTCTTTCGCTGGGCGAGGATGTCGCGGTGGCCCACGTCGCTCGCCGGGCGCTGGACGCCGATGGCCGGGTTCTTGAGCTCACGGAGGATGTGTCCGGCGGGTTCTCCGAGATGGCCATGTACGTGTTGGTGAGGCGGAACGGGACCTGGTGGCTCGCCGCCGGGCAGAACACGCCGATCCGACCCGGCGGCGCTGCCTGAGCCGGAGGGGCGTGCCGGGTTTTCCGCCGCGCGCGTCGGGCAGGTCACAGTGGTGAAGCGCCGGCCCGGTCGCCATGGCTGACCGGCGGCGGACCCCACGGTGGAGCGACGTTCATCCCAGCCGCCGCGGCCTGGTTCTCACCTGGGCGGCGTTCACCGCGACGTTCCTCATCTCCCGGCTGGTTACCGGCGTGATCAAGCTGGGCGGGGAGAACACCGGCAACGTCAACATGGGACACGTGCATCTGCACCACTTCTTGTGGGGCATCCTGCTGGTGGTAAGTGTCGCGTTCTTCGGCTTGGTCGACCGCAACCCCCGCACGTCGGCGTTGATGGGGGTGGCGTTGGGCATCGGGCTCGGGTTGATCATCGACGAGCTGGCCCTGTTGGTCACCCTGCGCGACGTTTACTGGTCCGGCGCCGGGTGGTCCAGCGTCGGAGTGGCGATCGCGCTGATCGGGATCGCCGGCACCGTGTTGGCGTTCACCCGCAGCGCCAAATACTCCGAGCCGGTCGACAAGGGCCCGACCACGCCGCGGCCCGAGCGTTGAGCGACTGACGGGCCGTCAGCCCCAGAGCAGTTCGCGGCGGATCGCGGCACCGTTGAACGCCAGCCGTGGTTCGAGGTCGATCGGGGGGGTGACCCGGAACCGCCAACCGGCCGCGTTGAGGCGGGCGTAGGCGGCGTTGAGCATGGCAAGTCCGGCCGGCTCCAACTGGGTGACCTCGGTCAGGTCCAGATGGGCCTGCCCGGCGTGGCGGACCATCGGGGCCACCTGGCACCAGCGCGCCACGGTCTGCTCCACCCGGCCGCGGTCGCGGCCGTCGAGGACCCCGGTCAAGCGGGCGGTCACTCCGGGGCGGGGAGCGGTCGACATGCGGGGGAGGCGCTTGGGTGCGGTCAGGACGGGGGCGAGGCCGGTATCGCTCATCGACATGCCTTTCCGGGGTCCAGGACGAGAGAGCTGCTGTGAGGACCATTCCTTCACCCGGGGCTGCGCAGCGGGAGAGTAGTCCGCTACTTGCCTTATTGAGTCAGACTCAACATTATGTCGGCATGCAAGCCGCGTCTCGTCGCCCCAGATCCCGGCTGGCGCCCGAGGCACGCGAGTCGGAGATCCTGGCCGGCGCCCGGGCGGTGCTGCGCGAGGTCGGCTACGAGAAGTTCCAGCCCGCCGAGGTGGCGCGCCGGTGCGGGATCTCCGAGGGCCTCGTCTACCGGTACTTCCCCACCCGCAGCGACCTGTTGGGACGCGTCGCCGAGGACTGGTTGGCCGACGTGTTTGCCAACGAGCCGGACCTGGCCGCCTACACCCGCACCGAGGATGGCCTGCGCGAGGTCGTCGACTACGGGTTCCGGGTCATCCGCGCCGAACCCGCCCTGACCCGCTACATCTTGCTCGGACTGCGCGCCGCGCCAGAGTTCCGCGGCACTGCCGTGCATCGGCTCAACCGAAACATCACCCAACTGTGCATCCGGGTGCTGGAGTCGGGCGTCGCGAAGGGCGAGTACCGGGATGACGTTCCGGTCGCTGTGGTTCGGGACATGATCTTCGGCGTGATCGAACATCAGACCTGGGCCTACCTGCGTGGCGAGGGTGGGTTCCCGCCGCAGCAGGTGGCGGCCGGCATCGCCTCGGTCATTCACCACGGGATGCTCGCCCGACCGCGCAAGGGTTAGGTTGGGCTCGTCATGGACCGTCATCCGCGTGCGCTCGCGCTCGCCGCGCTGGTCGCCGAGCGGGACCGGGAGCGGTTGGGCGGGGAGTTCAGCGAGGACATCCGGCTGCGCGCCATGTTGCCCGGTGGCCCGATCGAGGAGCACGGCCGCGAAACCGTCAGCAAGTGCTTCGCCGACTGGTTCGGCGAGTACACGACGGTCGTGCTGGACGATGCCGCCGGGGAGATGGTCGGGGACCGCTTGTTGGTGCACTATCGGCTGATTTTCGAGCCGGACACCGAGGAGCGCACGGTGGTGACCCAGACCTGGGTGGGCACGGTGGCGCCCGACGGGACGCTCGGCCGGATCGACCTGGTGTGTTCGGGGTTCCGCAAGTTCTGAGCCCGCCACCGCATGTGTCAGCGGCGCTGTGAACGCCAACAGCTGCGCACCGCGTCCACCTCGTCCGGGTCGATCGGCGGTTCGGTCAGCGGGGTGAGCTCGGTGCGATCCGCGCGCAGTCCGTCGAGCACGATCGCCAGGTAGCGCCGCCACAGGTCGGGACGCACGTCGCGAGTGAACTCGGCGACGCCGGCGATCATGCGCAGCAGCATCGGGAAATCGGTGGGCGCGGCGTCGGCGCGCAGGTGCCCGTCGGCCCGGGCGCGGGCGAAGATCTCGCTGACGATGGGCAGCATCCGTTCGCGGACCGCGGCGCGGCCACCGCTGTCCGGCCGGCAGATCAGTGCCTCGAACAGCCCCTGATCCCGGGCGACGACCTCGCCGACGGCCTCGACCAGCTGGGTCAGCGCGCTCCAGGAGTCGGGTTCGGCCAGTGCCTCGGAGGCCAGCGCGGCCACCGCGGCCAACCGGTCCTGGAACAGCGCCTCGACGAGTTCCTCGCGGTTGGCGAAGCGCCGGTACACGGTGCCGACGCCGAGGCCGGCGTGCGCGGCGATCTCGTCGAGGGTGACCTCCAGGCCGCGGGCGGCGAAGACCTCGGCGGCCGCGGCGAGGATCCGCTCGCGGTTGCGCGCGGCATCGGCCCGCAGCGGCTTCTCGACGGTCGTCGTCAGGTCCTCCGAACGCATGAGGGAGAGAATAGCCGAAAAAGCGGAGACGTCATCTCCGGTTCTGTGTTAGTGTCGTGTCGAACCGGAGGAATGACCTCCGCTTTTGTCGTCGGAGGCTCGGCGACCAGGGAGACACAGATGAACCAGACGATCCCCAACCCCCGTCCGGCGGTTGAGGACCACGCGCACGCCCGCCGCTGGCTGGTGCTCGCCGTGCTCGGCGTCGCGCAGCTGATGGTGGTCCTCGACGCGACGATCATGAATGTGGCGCTGCCCTCGGCGCAGCGGGCGCTCGGCTTCTCCGACACCGACCGGCAGTGGGTGGTTACCGCCTACGCGTTGAGCTTCGGCAGCCTGTTGCTGCTCGGCGGTCGGCTGGGCGACCTGTTCGGCCGGCGCGCCACGTTCCTGGCGGGCCTCGGCGGCTTCGCCGCTGCCTCCGCGGTGGGCGGGGCGGCGACGAACTTCGCGATGTTGGTCAGCGCCCGGGCCGCGCAGGGCGTGTTCGGTGCGCTGCTCGCACCGGCCGCGCTCGGCCTGCTGACCACGACCTTCACCGACCCCCGGGAACGCGCCAAGGCATTCGGCATCTTCGGTGCGCTGGCCGGTACCGGCGGCGCGATCGGCCTGCTGCTGGGCGGCGCGCTGACCACGTACGTGTCGTGGCGGTGGGCGCTGTACATCAACCTGGGCTTCGCGGCGGTTGCCATCGCCGGCGTTATCGCACTGCTGCCCAAGTTCGCCCGCACCGGCGCGGTTCGGCTGGACCTGTTCGGCACGCTCACCGGCTCGGCCGGCCTGTTCTCCTTGGTCTACGGGCTCTCGCACGCCGAGACCGGCGGCTGGGGCAACGGCGTCACGCTGGGCTTCCTGGCCACCGCCGCGGTGCTGCTGGTCATCTTCGGCCGGTCGCAGACCACCGCCGCGCACCCGCTGCTGCCGCCGCGGGTGGTGCTCGACCGCAACCGGGCCGGCTCGTACCTGGCCATGCTGGTGGCCGGCGTCGCGATGTTCGCGGTGTTCCTGTTCCTGACCTATTACCTGCAAGCCACCCTCGGCTTCTCCGCGATCCGCACCGGGGTGGCGTTCCTGCCCATGGTCGGCAGCCTCATCGCCACCGCCCAGGTCACCAGCCTGGTGCTGGTCCGGCAGGTCTCCGCCCGAGTGCTGGTGCCGATGGGCATGCTGATTGCGGCGCTGGGCATGACGGTGCTGGCGCAGATCAGCGTGAGCAGCGGCTACTCCGCGCACGTGCTGCCCGGCCTGATGGTGATGGGCATGGGCATCGGTCTGGTGTTCGCCACCGCCATGCAGACCGCCGTCGCCGGGATCGAGGCACGCGACGCGGGTGTCGCCTCCGCGATGGTCAACACCGTCCAGCAAATCGGTGGTTCGGTCGGTATCGCGCTGCTGGGCACCATCGCCGGGCATGCCGGCTCGGCGTACCTGACCGGCCGGGGCACCCCGACACCGGCCCTGCTGCAGGCCGCCGCCGTGCACTCGTACACGACGTCGTTCGGTTGGGCGGGGGGGATCCTCGCGGTGGGCGGACTGCTCGTCGGCGCGGTGCTGAGCCCGGGCCGAGCTGCGGTGCCCGCGCCGGCCGTCAATGCGGAACCGGTACTCGTGCACTGAGCCGCATCCACGTCACGGCCCTCCGGTTCTCCGGGGGGCCGTTGTCGTTCAGGCGCTCGGCGCGACCCCGTCGGCGTTCCAGCTCAGTACTGCCGGCCAGTCGTGTTCGTGGCCGAGCACGCTCACCCGCGCGACGTCGAGTACCAGCGAGGCACCGAAGCTGACCGGCTGGCCGAGCCAGCGGGCGGCCAGCACCCGCAGGATGTGGGCGTGCGCGACCAGGGCGACGTCGCCATCGCGACGCAGCTCGCCGACGTCGGCGAGCAGCGCGTCCACCCGGGCGCCGACCCGGTCCGGGCTTTCGCCGCCGGGGGCGCCGTCGCGCCAGAGCACCCACGGTTGTTGCCCGGCTGCGGCGCGTTCGGCGTTCACGTCGGCGGTGGTGCGTCCTTCGAACTCGCCGTAGTCCCACTCGGCGAGGCGGTCGTCGAGAATCGGGTCGGTCAGGCCGGCCAGCTCAGCGGTGCGGCGGGCCCGCAGCAACGGGCTGACCACGACGGCCGACGGGGACCAACCGGCCAGCCGGGAGCGCAGCGCGCTCGCCGCGGCCTCCCCGGCGGGGGTCAGCGGCAGGTCGGTGCCGCCGGTGTGTCGGTGGCTGCGGCTCCATTCGGTCTCGCCGTGACGCAACAGCACCAGTCGCCCACCGTTCGTTCCCACCACACCATCTTGGCGGGTCAGGACACTCCGAACATGGCCCGGAAGGCATGATCATCCTGGGCGATCGGGGGGTCGGATGCGGATGCGCGGAGCGGCGGCGCTGAGCGCAATGCTGCTGACGGTCGCGGTGGCGCCGCCGGCGGGGGCGGCAGGCCCGCTCGCCATCGGCGCGGCCGGCCTGGGCGATCCGGTGTTCCCGACCCTGGGCAACGGCGGGTACGACGTGCAGCGGTACGCGCTGGACGTGACGTACGACGCGTTGCCGCGGACCCTGCACGGCACCGTGCGGATCCAGGCGCGCACCACCCAACCGCTGCAGCGCTTCTTCCTGGACGCCGCCGGTCTGGACATCGCCGCGGTGCGGGTGGACAACGTGCCTGCCGCCTTCGTGACGCTGCCCGAGAAGCTGCAGATCGACCAGGCGACGCCGCTGGGCGCCGGTCGGGCGATGAACGTCGAAATTCGCTACAGCACCGATCCCCGGCGCCTTCCGCAGCCGACCGGTGGGTTCGTGCCGACCCTTGACGGGTTCGCGACCGCCGCGCAACCCGCGGCCGCGCACACCGTGTTCCCGTGCAACGACCATCCGTCGGACAAGGCGGTGTTCAGCTTCCGGGTCACCGCGCCGCCGGGTGAGTTGGGGGTGGCCAACGGGGTGCGCACGCACCTGGTCACCAACTCCGACGGCACCACCACGGCGAGCTACGACCCGCCGGAACCGATGGCCACCGAACTCGTGCAACTGGCCGTGGGTACCTACGCGGTGCTCGACCACGGGATGCACAACGGGGTCCGGTGGCGCGACGTGGTGCCGACGGTTCGGCTGCCCCTGCTGCTGCCCGCCCTATATCTGACGGGACATCAGTTGGACTGGCTCACCGCGCGCTTGGGTCCGTTCCCGTTCTCCGCCTACGGACTGCTGCCGGTGGACAGCGACGACACGGAACCGTTCGAGTTCACCGGCCTGGAGACACAATCGCTCACCCTCTACCGGCCCGGATTCCTGACCCAGCCCGAGGACAAGATCGGTGGGCACATGACGCACGAGCTGACGCACAGTTGGTTCGGCGACAGCGTCACCCCGCGCACCTGGGCCGACCTGTGGTTGAACGAGGGTCATGCCGAGTATTACGCGCTGAACTACCGGTACGCGCAGGGCTGGACGGACACCAAGGGCTTCACCCGCTTCGACGACCGGATGCGCTGGACGTACGCGCAGGGCAATATCTGGCGGGCGAGTTCGGGGCCGGTGGCGCAACCGACCGCGGACACGCTGTTCGACAATGAGCGCTACACCGGCGGCACTTTGGTGCTGTATGCGCTGGCGCAACGGGTCGGCATGCCGGTCTTCGATCGCATCGAGCGGACCTTCCTCGCCGCGTTTCGCTACGGCAATGCGAGCACGGCGGACTACATCAGCACCGCGGTCGCGGTGTCCGGCGACCCGACCGTGGCAGCGTTCCTGCGGGAGTGGCTCTACGGGGCGAGCACCCCGCCGATGCCCGGCCATCCGGACTGGACCGTGGACCCCGTGCCGCCATCGCCAGCGCCACCCGGCCCGCAGAGCGATCGCCTGGACTGATGTCAGTCGCCTCGACCACCAAATCGGCGCGTGTCGTGGTCGAGGCGGATGACGTCAGCCTGGGCCACTGGTCAGTAGCCGCTGAGGAGGGTGCGCAGGTTGCGGAGTTCCTCGGGCCCCGCATCGCTGTGCCAGCGGGTGAAATCGGCGGGCCGGCGGCCCCACAGGAACAGCGTGCGCACCGCCGGGTCGCTGGAGATGGTGGCCGGTCCCTCGGGCTTGGCCAGCGTGATGGTGGTGCCCTCGCTGCCGGCGGTGACCACGACGTCATCGCTGCCCGGGGCGCGCAATCGACCCTCGATGCGTTGTCCCGCGGCAAGGTCGAGGGCGGCCGCGCCGCGCTTGAGCAGTGGTTGGCCGACGAGTTGCACGGTGTGCGTGGTCATCCACGGCTCGGCCAGCGCCCGGACGGCGGTGCTGTCGTCACCGGCCAGGTCCCAGCGGTGCAGCACGAGTTCTTCGCGCATGTGCTCGGCGAAGAACGCGGGCGTCACGATGCGTCCGGTCCAGCTGATCTGCTCGTCGGGCGACAGGGCGTTCTCCCCGGATTGGGCGACCTCGGCGAGCCGTTCGCAGCGGTCGGCGAACGCGGCCCACAGGTCGGTGTCGCCCAGTGCCCGGATTGGCCCCTCGCGTTCGGTGAAGCCGCGGGTCGTCACCGGGCTGCCGGCCAGATGCGCGGCCAGTACCCGGGCCATCTCCTCGGCATTGCCGGTCTGGTGGACCAGGATGTCGCGGGTGGTCCAGGCCTCGCACCAGGTGCCCGCGTCCGGGCGGCGCGATTGCACGGCGTGAACGAAGGCGTCGAGCTCGGGGAGGACTTCGTGCACTGCTGTGGTCATCATGACCGGCCCATACCCCCGGCAGGGTCGAGAATGCATGACGGTCCGTCATGTTTCATGCTGAGCATGATCTCCCGGGTACGGATGTGCTTTGCCGGTCGGCGAGTTTGAGCGACAGCCGTTCGGCGATCGCCACGGTGGTCAGGTGGGTGTTGGCCCTGGGCAGATCGGGCATGACCGAGGCGTCGCAGACGCGTAGCCCCGGATAACCGATTACCTGGCAGTCGGTGTCGACCACCGCGGCGGGTTCGCCGACTCGGCCCATCCGGCAGGTGCCGACCGCGTGCACGTAGTCGCTGACGGTGCGCATCAGCCAGGCGTCGATCGCGGCATCGCTGTCCAGCTGATCCAGCGGGGTGTCGGCGGCCAGTGCGCCGCGGGTGATGGCCGCGACCTCCGGGTGCCGGATGAGCTCGATGATCCGGCGCACCGCGTCGCGCAGCCGGATCAGATCGCGTTCATCGGCCAGCAGGTTGAAATCCACGATCGGGTCCTCGTCGGCCCGGCCGGAGCGCAGGCGCACGGTGCCCCGGGAGAACACCCGCATCACGGCGCCCAAGATCCGTCCGCCGGTGCGGGGCTCCCCGGTCGGGCTGACCCCGTCGAACCAGACGATCTGCATGTCGTTGGGGCCGGCCCCGGCCAACTCCGAGGAGTAGCGCAACATCGCGTTGAACACGAGGCTGTCCGTGCTCGGCATCTGCCCCGACTCGGTGAGCTCGAGTTCGAACCCGGCGGTGGCCGCGTGCTCGATGAGGTTCGCGCCGCCCGCCAGTCCGTCGTCCACGCCGATCCCGGAGCGGAGCAGGATCGCCGGGGAGTGGATCGCGCCCGCGCTGACGATCACCTGCCCGGCCTCGATCTCGGCGCCGGTCTCGGTGCGCACGCCGACCGCGCGGCGGCCGTTGAGCAGCACCCGGTCCACCAACGTGTCCCCGCGGACGCCGAGATTGGCCCGGGCCCGGGCCGGCTCCAGATAGGCGTCGTTGGTGGAGACCCGCCGGCCGTCACGCACGGTCAGTGCCGAGCGGCTGACCCCGGTGCTGTCCGGTGCGTGGTAGTCGTCGCAGCTCGGGTGGCCGAGCCCGCTCAGTGCCGCCCGAAGCCCCCGGCTCAGTGGCGGGAGGGAATCGACCGGCGGGCGCCAGAGCGGGATCGGCCCCCCTTTGCCGTGCCGGCCGTCGCCGCCGTAGTCGGCGTCGTCCTCCGCGGTGAGGAACGCGGCGAGCATCTCCGGCCAACCCCAGCCGTCGCAGCCGAACTCCGCTGCCCAGCGCTGGTAGTCGTCCGGGGTGCCGCGGATGGCGCAGGTCGCGTTGACCGCGGAGGATCCGCCCACGCCCCGGCCGCGCACGTACAACGCCTCGGGCTGCCCCGGCGCGCGGGTGGCCACCAGTCGCTCCCAGATCCGCCCGGGTTCGCCCACGGCGTCGAAGACGTTGGCCGAGCGCACCCGAGGGGGTGTGCCCGCGGCGTCGTGATCAGGGCCGGCCTCCAGCAACAACACCCGGTGCCCGGGATCCTCGGACAGCCGCGCGGCCAGCACCGCGCCGGCCGATCCGGCGCCCACCACCACCGTGTCGAAGCGCTCCATGTCGCCTCCTCGGCCGCGGGCACGTCGGCAGAGCGCGGCCTACGGTGCCTGTCCTGTCGCACCGGCGTACGCGCGGCCAGAGCGTCGGGGCCTACTCGCCGGCCGGGCCGAACGCCTGACGCAGATGGGCCAGGGCCTTGTTGCACTCGCGGGCCAGCGAGCCGCGCTGGCCCGCCTGCAGCCAGGACACGGCGCCGAGGCGGATCGCGTCGCCCACCGCGTGCGTGATGACCCGGGCGCGTAGTTCGTTGTCGGCCGTTCGGCGCCGGCCGACCAGCAGGGCGTCGATGAACTCCTCCTGGCCGCCGCGCCAGATCTGCTGGAACAACCGCGCCTGCAGCGCGGGGACCGTCTGGATCAGTTCGTAGACGAGCGAGATGTGTTCGGTGTTCAGCACGTGGATGGCGCCGAGCATGGCCCGGGCAATGAAATCGACATCGCTCTCGTCCGCGCGCCGCCGGGCCAGAACCTCTCGGATCGCGTCATCCACCTCGCTGTGCCCGAGCAGGACGTCTTCCTTGGCGGGGAAGTAGCGGTAGAAGGTCCGCGGGGAGACGTCGGCGGCCGCGGCGATCTCCTCCACGGAGACCGCGTTGTAGTCCTTGGTGCTGAACAGGTGCATCGCGGCGTCGACGATCGCATCCTGCGTGCGTCGCTTCTTCCGCTCCCGCAGACCGACAGGAGCAACTGCTGTGGCCACCTGCTGAGCCTAGGACATGTCGCAGATGTTGTCGGCCATCTCGACGTGGGTGCCGTCGAAGGAGAAGGCCAGGCCCTGCTCGGACGGGTTCAGCGTGACATTGACCCCGGACGGCAACTCCCGCAGCGGCACGCGGATCGGCGGGATGCTCTGCAGGTCGACGTTGCCGAAAAGCGGCGAGGACAGCTCGCCCGTCTGCAGCACCAGGTCGCCGTTGTCGATGCGGGGCGTCAACGTCCCCGACCCGCTGAGCGCGCCGATGCCGCCCGCGACCTCGATGGTGCCGTCGCCGCCGTAGGACACCCGCAGACCCATGGCGTTGGAGCTGATCGCGTCGTAGCTCACCAGGCCGGTGCCGCGCAGGGAGTTCACCTCACCACCGGCCCCGTGCCGGCTCACGCCGTGCGCGTCGACCTGCAGTTCCGTGACCCGAACACCCTTGGCGTTGATGTCGTGCGCGGTCAACGTCAGGTGCTGCAGCCGACCGCTGACCAGATGTGGCAGCAACGGGAAATCATGAAGCTGCACGTGCGGGCGCTTCGGGGTCTGCAGGCACTTCTGCACCTTGCCCGCGGTGACGTGCTCGATGACGACAGCGGCGACCCGGTCCAGTCCGAGCAGTGACCCGCTGAGCACGGCGGCGCCGACACCGATCCACACGGCAATCCGACGCCGGCTGCGCCGTGGCGGCCTGGCTGCTGGCGGCGGCGGCAGATCGGTCATCAGCACCGCGCCACGGTACCGCAAAGGGCCATACCCGCATATTGGCAGTTGTGTCAAAAGCCAGCACTGCCGTATAAACGATTCCCCCGGCGGTTGCGTCGGCCCGACGCGGAGGTGCCGGATGGACGGCCGGGCCCATCGGCTGCGCTGGGCCACCCTCGGGGTGATGTGTCTGTCCCTGACGCTGATCGGGCTGGACAACACGATCCTCAACGTCGCGATGCCCACGCTGGTGCGCGAGTTGAACGCCTCGGGCAGTCAGCTGCAGTGGATCGTGGACAGCTATACGCTGATTTTCGCCGGTCTGCTGCTCACCGCCGGCACCCTCGGGGACCGCTTCGGCCGACGGCGCCTGCTGTTTCTCGGGATGACGGTGTTCGGGCTGGCCTCGGTGTGGGCCGCCTGGGCCCAGGGGCCGAACGAACTGATCGTCGCACGCGCCGTCATGGGCGTCGGCGGTGCGGCGATCATGCCCGCCACGCTGTCGATTCTCATCAACGTGTTCACCGATCCGATCGAGCGGGGCCGGGCAATCGGCATCTGGGCGGCGGTCGCCGGCCTGGGCATCATCGGCGGTCCGACACTCGGCGGCTGGCTGCTCATGCACTACTGGTGGGGCTCGGTGTTCCTGATCAACGTGCCGGTTGCGGCGTTGACGGTGTTGCTGGGTTCGACGCTGATTCCGGAGAGCCGCGATCCCGATGCGCCGCGGGCGGATTTGCTCGGCATGGTCACCAGCGTCGTCGGATTGGGTGCGCTGGTGTGGGGGTTCATTCAGGCACCGGAGCGCGGCTGGGACGACCCACTGATTGTGGGCTCGCTGGGGGTCGGGGTGGTGGCGCTCGTGCTGTTCGTGCAGTGGGAACGGCACACCCCGACGCCGATGCTGGACATGCGGTTCTTCCGCGACGTGCGCTTCTCCGTCTGTTCGGCGGTGATCAGCCTCGCCTCCTTCGCGTTGGTGGGCGGGCTGTTCTTCCTCACCCAGTACCTGCAGTTCGTGCTCGGCTACGACGCACTGGGCACCGGGGTGCGGCTGTTGCCGTTCACCACGATGGCGGTGGGTGCTCCGCTGGGCATCAATCTGACGCAGCATTACGGGCCCAAGTTCTCCATCGCCGCAGGGTTGGCGGTGACCAGCATCGGGCTCAGCGTGATGTCCACCACCTCCCTCGGCGACGGCTATCCGCGGGTCGCGGGCGCGCTGGGTCTGATCGGGTTCGGCATCGGCATGGCGATGGCCCCGGCGACCGACGCGGTAATGGCGTCCTTACCGGCGGAGAAATCCGGGATCGGCTCGGCGGTCAACGACACCACCCGTCAGGTCGGCGGAGCGCTGGGGGTCGCGGTGCTGGGCAGCCTGTTGACCTCGCGCTACGCCGATGCGGTGCCGACTCAGATCGGCGCCACGGTGGTGCCCGAGCAGGCGCGCAGCGGCATCGGGCAGGCGCTGGCCTTCGCCGACCAGACCAGTGGAGCGGACGGGATCAGACTGGTGGACACCGCGACCGCGGCGTTCGTCAACGCGATGGGCACGACCGTGCTGATCGCCGCGATGGTCGTTCTCGTGGGGTCGGTCGCGGCGGCCCTGTGGTTGCCGATGAAGGGCGTGCCGCGGGCGGCTATTCGTAGCGCAGCGCGTCGATGGGTCGTAATGCCGCGGCGCGGCTGGCCGGGTACAGCCCGAAGAACAGCCCCGTGAACAGCGACACGGCCAACGAGAGGTAGACGGAGTACGGCGCGATAACCGGTTGCACGCCGGCGATGGTGAAGTGGGACGCCCCGAATCCGGCGAGCACGCCGAGGATGCCGCCGGCCAGGCTGAGGATCACCGCTTCGCCGAGGAACTGCCCGATGATGTCGCCGCTGCCGGCTCCGATCGCCTTGCGGATACCGATCTCCCGGGTTCGTTCGGTGACCGAGACCAACATGATGTTCATGACGCCGATACCGCCGACCAGCAGGGAGATTCCGGCCACGGCCGCGAGCAGGATCGTCAGTGTGTGGTTGGACGATGCCGACACGTCAAGCACCGCGGAGGAGTTGAACACGATGAAGTCGGTGTTGAGCAGGTTCACGTGGTGGCGCCCCATCATGATCGCGGTGACCTCGGCCTGGGCGGCCTGGACGTCCGCTCCCGAGGTGGCCTGCACGGAGATGCCACTGATCGGTCCGGCGGCCGGCGGGTTGTAGCCGTAGAGGGCGTCCTGCACCGCGGTCCCGACCGCGAGGATGCGGTCGTCGAGGTCCTGCTGACCGCTGTAGCCCTTGGAGTTGAGGATGCCGCCGACGTAGAACGCCTGGCCGTTGAGTTGGATCTGTGAGTTGACCAGGCTGCAGGTGTCCCCGTCGGTGAGGTCCTGAGCCACCGAGCTGCCGAGCAGCGCGATGTGTCGGTGCGCGTTGTAGTCGTCGGCGGTGAACGGTGTCCCGCAGGTGACCGAGGAGTTGTCGATGGCCAGGAAGTCCGCGGTGCTGCCGAGCAGCAGGTTGACGGTGTGCGAGGAGGTGCCGTGGGTGGCGGTCGCCCGTTGGATGACCACGGCCGGGGCCACGGCCGCCACGTGCGGGGCGTTCACCGGGTCCTTGAGGGCGTCGGCGTCCTCGAACGTGAGTCGGGCGGCGCGGGTCTGCGTGCCGTTCACCGGCGGGGATTTGATGCCGAGCAGGCGGCGGATCTGCGCGCCGATGCTGCGACCCTGACCACCACCGCCCTCCTGCAACGGCAACACGAACAACGTGTTCGAGCCCAGCCGATCGATCGAGGCCTGAACCTCGCGTGAGGACCCCGTGCCGACGGCCACCAGCGTGATTACCGAGGCGACGCCGATGAGGATGCCGAGCATGGTCAGCATCGAACGCATCTTGTTCGCGACGATTCCGTTTATCGCGAAGCGCGTGCTCTCGGCCCACCTCATGTGGCGATAATGACATATCTGCCAATTTGCTGATGTGCCGAATGGCGGAATTGACAGCAGGGCCGGGAGTAGGTCTCCAGCATAGGTCAAGCAGTTGCGTGCGTTGGGACAATTTGTCACCAATGGGCCAAGATGGCGAAGGAACAAGACGTTGCATGGACGGACAAAGCCGGCAAGCCGAGGCGTAGGGACGATCATGCGCGCACGCCACCTGCTGTCGGCCGGCACCTGCCTGGGCGTGCTCGCGGTGGCTGCCGGTCAGAGCACCGCCGACGCCGGCACGGTGACGCAGGGTCAGGCCCAGTCGGTGCTGGCGAAAGTGGTGCCCTACGTCGGCGTGCCCGGCGTCAACGCGAGCATCGGCCTGTCCACCGCGCAGGTGTCCGGCGACTCCGCGCAGTCCTCGGCGGCCACCGCGGACTTCGGCCTGATCGGCCAGTTGGCCGGCTCCGGCGTGCCCAATTTCGACGCGCTCCCACCGATCACCCTGCCGGAGCCCGCCACCGCGGACAACCGGACCGCGCCGAGCGCGGATAGTGACCCGATCCCGGTGCCGGGCCAATCGAGCGCGGCAGGCGCGCCGAGCTTCACCGCGGCGCACCAACACGCGGCGGCGAGTACCGGTCAGGCCGATGGCGTGGCCACCGGGCCGGGGATGGACATCCCCGGCGTGCTCACCGTCAGCGGTGGGCGCAGCGAGGCCCGCACCGACGCCACCCGCTCGGTTTCCGACGTCACGATCGGGAGCATCAGCCTCGGCGGTGGCGTGGTGGTGCTGCAGGACCTGCACTGGACGGCGTCCCAGGTCGCCAAGGCACCCGGCGTGGCCGGCTTCAGCATCGGTGGCATTACGGTGGCCGGCCAGGCCCTGCCGGTGAGCGCCCCGACACAACTGGCCGCGAGCCTGGAGGCGGCCCGGGCCGCACTGGCCCCGCTGGGCCTGGCGTTGTCGATCCCGACGCAGACCGGGGACGCGAATGGCGCTGTGGTGGCGCCGCTGGTGTTGCAGGTGCGCAACCCCGGGGCCGTCGCGACACAGACACAGCAGGCCACCGCGAAGACCACCCCGCTGCTGGCGCCGGTGATCGCTCAGCTGCTGGCCGCGATGCCCAACGCGCAGGCCTCCTCGCTGGTGATCAACGCGCTGCTCGGTGGCATCGGTGGGCAGAGCGGCGGTCGCCTGGAGATCGGTGGGGTCGCCGCTCGCTCCGCGCGGTTGCTGCTGACCGATGACGCCACCGTTGCCGCGCTGCCGCAGATCCCGGCCGCGCCGGCCGCGAGCGCGGCCTCGCCGCCGTTGGCCGGGTTCATCTCCGCCGGCCCCGCTGCCGTTGTGCCTTTCGGCGTCGAGGCGGGTGGTGTCGCGTCCCGTCCCGCGGCCTATCGGGTGCCGGGCGGCGGCTCGGCGGCGCACGGCGCGTTGGTCGCGCTGGGGCTGGCCGCGCTGGCGCTGCTGGCGCAGGCCGGGGCGGACCGATTGCGTGCGCTGTTGCGTGGTGGGCGCTGATGGCGCGCCGGCGACCATCGCGACGGCTGCGGGTGGCGCGTGACTATGCGCCGCTCGCGGTGCTCGTGGCGGTCGGCCTGATCGCCACCAACGCGCTGCCCAGCAAGATCAAGCCGGCGCCCGCGGCGGACATGTTCCCGGCCGGGGTTGCCGAACAACCGCTGGTACCGGGCGGGTCGTTGGCCGGCGCGCCGGCCGCCGTCGCGACAGCCGGCACGACGGGGGCCCCGCGCTCCACGTCCGCGGCCCGGGCACAGGCCCCGGACCCGGCGCACAACCGTGCGGTGTCGCCCGGTCAGGGTGTGCTGCCCGGCGTCCGCGCCGGGCGGGATTGCGCCGGCGGTGGGCTGCAGGACCCGATCGGGACCTACTCCCCGACCTGCCTGGACTTCACCGGGGACAACGGCGGCGCCACTGCACCCGGCGTCACCGCGAACACCATCACGGTGACCATGCGCGGGCAGGACACCAGCTCCAAACAGGACGACAACAGCGAGCTGGCGAAGAAGGCGAAGTCCGCGGGTATCGCGCAGGATCCGGCGGCACAGCAGCGCACGCTGGATGCCCTGGTCGCCTACTTCAACAAGACCTACCAGCTCTACGGCCGGCAGGTGAAGGTGGTGAAGTACACCGGCCGTGGCAGCCAGCTGGCCGAGTTCACCGGTGGCGGACAGGAACAGGCCAACGCCGATGCGCTCAAGGCCGCGCAGGAACTGCACGCCTTTGCCGATCTCTCCGCGACCTCGCAGCCCTACCTGGACGCCCTGGTCCGGCAGAAGGTCATCGCCATCGGTGGGGTGAACCTGCCGGCCAGTTATTACCGGGCCAAGGCGCCCTACGCATGGGGACAACTGATCGACTGCACCGCGCTGATGAACTCGGCGGTCGACCTGCTGGCCAAGCGTTTCCCGGCCGGTCAGCCGGCCGTCCGGGCGGGCAGCACGGCCACCCGCGGGCAGACCCGCAAGTTCGCTCTGTTGGTGCCGGACGACCCGGTCTACCAGAAGTGTGTGGACGAGGCGGCTGGACAGCTGCGCGCGGCCGGGATCAGCTTCGCCAAGCAGATCCACTACGCGGTGAACTTCACCGCGATGCAGCAGGAGGCGCCGAACATCGCCGCCCAGCTCAAGCAGGCCGGGATCACCACCGTGGTGCTGGTGACCGATCCGATCTTGCCGTACTTCCTCACCGGTGCCGCCACTCAGCAGGACTTCTGGCCGGAGTGGTTCGTCACCGGCACGATCGGCACCGACATCGACGTGGCGGGGCAGTTCTACGACCAGGACCAGTGGCAGAACGCCTACGGGCAGAGCTATCTGGTGTTCGGTCAGGGCCCGGCGTCACCGGCCTACAAGGCCTACAAGTCGATGCGCGCCGAGGAGCCGGCCTCGATCGTGGACGTGATGTACCAGACGCTGCTGATGCTGTTCACCGGACTGCAGGAAGCGGGGCCGAACCTCACCCCGCAGAGCTTCGAGCAGGGCATGTTCTCCTGGGGGCCGCACGTCGGCGCCTACGGTCGGTGGAGTTTCTCGCCCAACGACTTCACCTCCACCGACGACGCCCGCGAGGTCTACTACGACCCGCGCGCGATCAGCGCGTTCAACTCCCGGCCCGGCGCCTGGGTCGCGCTCAACGGTGGCAAGCGCTACCGCGGCGCGACCTGGCCGGCCGGTGACCCCGGCGCACCGATCCCGCCGGCGGCATCATCGTGACCGCGGCCAGGGGTGGTATCGCGCTGATCGGGTTGCCGGTCGGCTGGGCGGTGCTCAACGCCGTGCTGCCGTCCGGCATGCCGCTCGGCGTGGTGCTGCAGGGCATCGTGCTCGGCGCGCTGACCGGCCTGTCCGCGCTCGGCCTGGTGCTGGTCTACCGCTGCTCGCGGGTGGTCAACTTCGCCCAGGCCGCATTGGGTTCGGCCGCCGCGGTCTTCGCGATTCAGCTGTTCCAGACCAAGGGCTGGAATTACTACCTGGCGCTGCTCGCCGGGCTGGTGGTGGCGGCACTGGTCGGTGCGTTGTGTGACCGGGTTGTCGTGCAACGGTTGTTCTGGTCACCGCGTCTGGTGCTCACCGTGGCCACCATCGGCCTGGCCCAGGTGCTGTCCGGTGCCGCCCTCGGGGTGCCGAAAATGATGGGCGGCAACAGCGGGTTCGGCGGGTTCCAGACCGCGTTCCGCACCCCGTTGCACGCCCAGTTCCACTTCGGTGGGCTGATCTTCAACGGCGCGCACGTGATGGTGTTGGTGGTGGTCCCGGTCGTGCTGGCCGCGCTTGCGGTGTTTCTGCAGCGCAGCGCGGTGGGTACCGGGGTGCGGGCAACCGCGTCGAACGCGGAACGCGCCATGTTGCTCGGCATCCCGGTGCGCCGGTTGTCCACGGTGGTGTGGGCGTTGGCCGGGGTGTTGTCCGCGCTGGCCGCGATGCTCTCCGCCCCGTTGGTCGGGTCCGGCACCGACATCACTGCAGGCCCGACGCTGATGCTGCCCGCGCTGGCCGCGGCGGTGATCGCCCGCATGGAGAGCCTGCCCGTGGCGATGCTGGCCGGCATCGGCATCGGGGTGTTTCAGCAGACGGTGTTCTGGAACACCTCCCGGGCCAGTTATGTGGACGTGGCCCTGTTGGGTGCCGTTCTGCTGGCCCTGCTGGCCCAGCGACACGAGCTGTCCCGGGTGCAGGACGCGAACACCGGTGGCTGGACGGTCGCCGAGGAGAACCCGCCGGCGCCCGCGGTACTCGCCCGGCTGCCCGAGGTGGTGTGGGGGCGGCGCCTGCTGTTCGTGGGGCTTGGCTTCGGTCTGGTGATGTTGCCCTACGTGATGAGCCCCAGTCAGATCTCGCTGCTGGGCACCGTCACGATCGTCTACGGTCTGGTCGCGGTCTCCCTGGTGGTACTGACCGGCTGGGCCGGGCAGATCAGCCTCGGCCAGTTCGCGATCGCCGGCCTGGGCGCCGTGGTCACCGGTGATCTGGTGGCCAAGCAGCACACCGATCTGGTGGTGGCGATGGTGGCCGGGGCCGCGGCCGGGTCGCTGGCCGCGCTCGCCGTCGGCCTGCCCGCACTGCGCATCCGCGGACTGTTCCTCGGCGTGACCACCCTGGCCTTCGCGGTGCCGCTGTCCACCTTCCTGCTGAATCCGTCCAATTTCCCGAATCTGATTCCTACTCAGGTGGATCGGCCGCAACTGTTCGACCGGTGGAGTTTGGGTGACGAGCGGGTCCTGTACTGGTTCGCACTGGCCACGCTCGGCATCGCGCTGGGTTTGGTGACCGGGGTGCGCCGGGCCCGGCCCGGCCGGGCGATCATCGCGGTCCGCGACAACGAGCGGGCTGCCGCGGCCAGGGGGCTGTCCCCGATCCGGACCAAGATGGCCGCGTTCGCGGTGTCCGGGGCGTTGGCCGGCTTGGCCGGCGCGCTGCACGTGATCACCCTCAATGGGGTGCGGGCCGGTTCCTACACGCCGAACATGGCCTTCGAGGCGTTTTCCATGGTGGTGCTGGGCGGCGCGACCTCGCTGAGCGGTGCGTTGGCCGGTGCGGTGTTCCTGCGCTGCGCCGAGTACTACCTGTCCGGCAGCGCGCAGCTGATCGTCACCGGGGCCGGGGTACTGCTGGTGCTGCTGGTGCTGCCCGGCGGGTTGGCGCGCATCCTTAATATGGCCCGCCTGCGCTGGTACGCGATGGTGGCCCGGCTGCGCCACATTGATATGGCCTCACCGGCCGGGGTCGCTGCCGAGGTGGACCTGGCCGCAGTGGGCGACCGGCTCCGCGCCGGCGTGCCACCGGAGGCGACACTGGCCGGCCCGCCGGTTGCTCGGCGGACGCTTCCGCGGAAGCGTTTTATGGGTGCAGAGCGCTGAGGTCGGAAACCATCCGGGTCACCTCGCCGTATGCGTCCACCGCGAACCGGTCCGCAGCTTGGGCGAAGACGCGCAGCCCGTTGAACCGCGTCGTGACGTCCGGTGGATGCGGGATCGGCCAGTCCTTCGCAGATCGGAATACGCAGACCTCGACCGGTGAGTCGTCCGACGCTGTCACATCGAGATCCCGGTAACGAGACAGGTCGTCCCGCGGGCCGGCCGGGCCGTATCGGCTTGCCACCCATGCCCTCAGCTCCGCCATTGTGGTCTGCTTCGTGCCGGCCACGGTGAGCACGGTGTCGTTGTCGATTGTGGGACTGCTGCGCAGCTTCGCGCAGAGGTCCGCGCCGGAGAATGTCGGCGATTCAGTCACGACCGCCCGCTCTGGCTCGGCCCCGGGGCTACTTGCGCAGGCGGCGAGGGCGAGCATCGGCACCAGCCACGCCACAGCGGTCAGGCGGGGTCGACCCAGCAACGCCGCGCTGCGATTGAGGTGCACACAAGGTAGACGCGTGCGGATGGTCGGAGGTTCACCAGACGGACCGGTGATCCCCGGCCGCCACCTGAACCGGCTACCCCCCGTCGCTGTGCAGGTCGAGCGCGGGTAGTGGGCGCCGGGCAATTTCCCGCGCCTGCGCCGCGTCGAGCCCGAAGCCACGCAGCATCATCTCCGCCCCGATGACATCGGCCTGCTTGCTCACCCGGCCGGCCAGCACCGCCTTCATGGTGGCGAAGGCCATCGCGATGACCGAGATCAGCGTCAGGTCGACGTCGTCGAGTTGGAACCGACCGGTCTGCTGGCCGCGCTCCAAGGTCTTGCGGGCGTAGGGGAGGACGGACTCGGCGAAGAGTTCGTCGGCACCGGAGAACTTGGTGAGGACGGCGGCGAGCTCCGGTTCCTCCCGGGCGAACAGCACGAACCGGCGGTAGGAGAACGACGCGGTCTCCGCAGGATCGTCGAACTCCAGGGCGAAGGAACCGATGGCCGTCGCGGCGCCCGCGAGCACCTCGGCCAGCACCTCCTCCACGATCGCGTCCTTGGACTCGAAGTGGTTGTAGAAGGTGCCGAAGGCGACGTCGGCCGCCTTCGCGATCTCCGCGATCTTGAGGTCGGCCGGTCCCTGCTCGGCGATCATCTGCCGCGTTGCGGCGACCAGCCGTCCGCGCGCCTCCAGCTTGCGCCGCTCGCGTCGCCCGAGGCCGCCGAAGTCCTCTGTCACCCGCTCAGTTTCGCATAAATGATATCCAAATCAAACTTGAATCTCGTATCAGAAACGTGAGATCGTGTGGCCATGGTCACCCTCACCCCGAACCCTGACGTCATCGTCGTCGGCGCCGGCCATAACGGCCTGACCGCCGGTTGCTACCTCGCCAAGGCAAACAAGCAGGTGCTGATCCTGGAGGCGGGATCGCAGGTCGGCGGCATGACCGCGACCAACGCGATTCTCCCGGAGGCCCCGCAGCACCTGTTCAACGAAGGCGCGATCCAGCTGACCGGCATCTTCCGACTCTCCGGCGTCGCCGAGGAGCTGGAGCTGCACAAGTACGGCCTGCGCGAGATCCCGGTCGACCCGGCGCACATCCAGCTCGCCCCCGACGGCAGCTCGCTGGCGATCTGGAAGGACGCGAGCAAGACCGCCGACGAGCTGCGCTACTTCTCGCCGAAGGACGCCCGCGCGTGGCTGGAGATCTCGAACGCGATGTACCACGCGATGGGCCCGGTCATCGAGTACATGAAGGTGCACCCCACGCGCCCGTTCAGCAAGGAGTTGCTGAAGGAGACGGCGAGGGCGGTCCCGCACCTGCGCAAGATGTGGGGACTGAAGCACATCGTGGGCGCGTCCCATTTCGAGTTCCTGGACGAGACCTTCTCCACGGAGCTGCCCAAGGGGGCGCTGTCGGCGATGGCGGCCTTCTCGCAGTTGAAGTTGGACATGACGGCGTGGGCGATGATCTACCTCGGCATCGTGCAGCGCGTCGCCAACGCGATGCCGGTCGGCGGTACCGGCGCCCTGCCCAAGGCACTGCACCAGTGCTTACTCGCCCACGGTGGCGAGGTGCGGGTGAACGCGCCCGTCGCCGAGCTGATCCTCGAGGGTGACCGGGTCGTCGGCGTGACGCTGGAGTCCGGCGAGAAGATCCGGGCCCGCGACGGCGTGATGGCCACCTGCAACCCGATCATCACGCTCACCCAATTGCTGCCCGCGGGCACGCTGGACCACAAGCTCGAGGCGCGTGCCAAGGACATCCCGATCCGCAAGACGCACGCGACGTCGCTGAAGATCAACGTCGCGACCAGCGGCAAGATCACCATGGAGAAGCATCGCAAGTGGCGTAAGGACAAGCTCGACCCCACCGGCATCCTCGTCGCCTGGGCCACCCTCGAGGAACAGAGCGCCGCATGGGACGCCACCGTCCGGGGCGAGTGGTACCACCCGATGCCGGTGCACTGCTCGATCGTCCCCAGCCGGGTCGACCCGACCCAGGCCCCCGAGGGCGGCGACACGTTCTGGCTGTGGTCCGGCATCCCGCCGGTCAACCCGGTCACCCCGTGGGAACAGGTTCGCGACGAGGTCGGGCGGTCGGTGCTCAAGGACGCCGCGCAGTACTACGTCGGCCTGGACACCCATGAGATCGGCCGTGCCGTGCTCTGCGGCCCGGACCTGGAGAAGCGGTTCAACGCGCCGGCCGGAAACGTCTACCACGTCGACCCGCTGATCACCCGGTTCGGACCGATGCGTCCGGCACCCGGGTTCGGTTCGTACCGCACTCCGGTGCCGGGGCTGTACCTGTCCGGGGCCGGCACGCACCCGACCGGTGGCGTGTGCTCGCTGCCGGGCAAGCTCGCGGCGCAGACGATGCTGGGCGATCTCGACAAGCCGCGCAAGGCCAAGCGGGCCTGACATATGGGCACCCGCCTGGAACGCTCGGCGCCCTGGTGGGCGTTCGACGATCTCGGCACGCTCGACGCGGTGGGCAGCGGCTGAACAGGGCGCCGGCCTCGTTCGATTTCCCGAAGGAATGCACTCGGTCCACCTTTTGAGCCGGTCAATTCGAATGCGGACGCCTTGTTTTTCGCCCGGGATACCGCTGCCCGCGAGTGCTGGCCCAAAGCAGCCGTTACGAAGTCCACCAGGCCTGGAGTGAGGCCCGCGCGACGCCGGTCGCGGTGAAATTCGCCCGGCCCAGTGCGGGCACCGAGGTGGCACACGGCGCTGACCGATGAGGGCCGGCTGTTGTCGAGCCTGACCCATCCGCACCTGGTGCGGGCCTACGAGATGCACGACGCGCAATGCGCGCTGGTGCTGGAACTTCTGCCGGGGCCCACGCTGAGTGATGCGTTCGACAACGATGGCCGGGTGCGCTGCCGGGACGGGGTCGACCTGGCGCTGGCCGCGGGAAGTCACCGCGGAGCCGCGCGGTTTGATCGATACCTGCGCGGCATATGAACCGTCGGCGCGTCCGGAATTGGCGAAAGTCATGGCGGTTCTCGAGAATTTCGCACGCGTCCAATATGACAAACGCCAACATGCGCGCCCGTTTCGCCGGCGTCGAAATTCCCCGACGGTTTAACATCTCGGATGGTTTGGCAAAGACCGCGCAGCACCCTGGTTCTCGACGATCCGATCCCTATCGTGATTCACATTCCGGAAATTTCCGGTCTGACCGAAAAAGGGAGCGGACATGGCGCGGTTCGACTACTGGGGCGACGGAGACGACTACTACGGCGGATATGGCCGTCGCCGCCGCCGGGGATGGGGGGGATGGCGTCGTCGGCGTCACTGCCACCACCGGCACCACCACCACAGCAGCAGCGACTGACCGTTTCGCCGCCGAGCGCCTCAACCTGTGCCCCTGGGTTGGGGCGCTCGCCTGTTGTCGAGCCCCGCTCGACGACAGGCTCTCTGTGTCGGGGTGGCGGGATTTGAACCCACGACCTCTTCGTCCCGAACGAAGCGCGCTACCAAGCTGCGCTACACCCCGATACTGCCAACGGTCCATGGACCGCCGGGCGAGTGTATCGGGGGAGGTTGGTCGGATCGAAACCGGTTATACGTAGGGGAGGTTCATGAGGAGGCCCATCCATGCGCGGACGCTCGATCGTCGCGAAGGTCGGCGTGGTCACAACGGTTGTCTCCATGAGCATCCTCAGCACCGGCGTCGCCCGGGCCACGCCGCCGATCGGTGGCGTCGCGTTCACCGACCTCGCCCGGGTGCAGATCGTCGACGGCGCCTCGGTTCCGATCAAGCTCGGGACCGCCCTGCTGTCCGGGGTGTACTCACTTGGGTCCGGCGGACAGACCGGGTGGCGGCGGCTGTCCGGCACCACAGTGCTCGCGGCGACCAAGGGCACGTTGACGGTGCACAAGGCTGACGGGTGCGGCACCAAGGACTATGCCGCCGGGCAGGCCGGGGTCGTGCCGGCCGGGACCTATCTGATCGAGAACTCCGGCAGCGAT
Source organism: Sporichthyaceae bacterium (assembly GCA_036493475.1). Lineage (NCBI taxonomy): Bacteria > Bacillati > Actinomycetota > Actinomycetes > Sporichthyales > Sporichthyaceae > Sporichthyaceae bacterium. Next base: position 29,534 of record DASXPS010000062.1, read on the forward strand.
CCGCTCGAGTTCTACGGCGTATTCATCAACCAGGCCGCCAACGCCCCGAAGCCGCTGATCGGGGGCCCGGCGGCCGCCGCTCCGGCCTGCAACGGCTTCCGGGCGGCATCGGCCGCGCCGACCGGTGTGTCGGTGAGCCACCCCGAGGTGTCGACGATGGTTCCCGGCATGTTCGGCAGGGGCGCCGTCCTCGACATCCCGGCCGGCAAGGACATGTACGCCGGCTTCCTCGACTTCTCCCCCGGGTTCAGAAGCGGCTGGATCACGCACTTTCCGCAGGTGAGCATCGTGTCGGGCGGCGTGCTCACCTACGTCATGGCCCGGGACGGTAAGTGCGACACCAGCGATACCTACCGCTCGGGGCAGGGCTTCTATCACCCGGCGCACCGCCACATGGCGCTCAACGACGGCAAGGACCACGTGCTGCTCACCAGCATCTACTTCGGCCTGCCCCACGACACTCCGGTGCCGGTGATCGGCAACACGATCACGGCCAACGACTTCACCCAGGCTCCGCCGGCCGACTGTCCGCGGCTGTTCTGAGGAGTCGACTTGGGCTTGGGCTATCGAACTGCGCGCCTGCGGGCGAGGCCGGCCGGACTGAAACCGGTTACACGTCGTCCTCGGCCGTCAGGGTGAGCAGCGTTGCCTCCGGCCGGCAGCAGATCCGCACCGGAGCGTAGGGAGAGGTGCCCAGACCTGCGGAGACGTGCAGCCAAGCTGCGCCGGGGACCCGCCAGTCGGGGTGGCGGGACAGTCCGCGGGCCCGTTTGCGATCCAGGTCGGAGTTGGTCACCAGCGCGCCGTAGAACGGCAGGCGCAGCTGCCCGCCGTGGGTGTGCCCGGCGATGATCAGCTGGTGCCCGTCCGCGGCCATCGCGTCCAACACCCGCCGGTACGGCGCATGCACCACGCCCACCGACAGATCGGTGGCCCGGTCCGCCGGACCGGAGACCGCGGCGTAGCGGTCGCGGTTGACGTGCGGATCGTCCACCCCGATCAGGTCGACAACCCGGCCGTCCAGCTTCAGCCGGGTCCGGGCGTTGCCGAGGTACTCCCAGCCGCGCGCGGCCAGCGCGTCGTGCAGTTCTGCGGTGGGCAGGTCCGGCGGCCGCGGAATCGGCTCGGAGTCCTTGCGGCGTAGGTAACGCGCGGGGTTAACGCCGATCGGCGACCAGTAGTCGTTGGACCCGAACACGAACACGCCCGGCCGGTCCAGCAGTGGCCCCAGCGCCTCGATGACGTCCGGCACCGACTCGGGGTGCGCGAGGTTGTCCCCGGTATCGATCACCAGGTCCGGCTCCAGCGCATCCAACGCCCGCACCCAGGCGCGCTTCTTGGCCTGGTTCGGCGTCATGTGCAGGTCGGAGACCTGCAGCACGCGCAGCGGACGCTGGCCCGGGGGCAGCACCGGCACGGTCACCCGGCGCAGCGTGAACGCCCGCACCTCGTAGCCCGCGCCATAGGCCAGCACGCCCGCGCCCAGCGCGGTGAGCCCGGCCACTGTGGCCAGCAGGGGATTGCCGTCCGACCCGCTCATCGCTTCAGTGTCGCACTCTTTGCGCCCAACGGCCCCTGCCTGTGGACAGGGCTTTGCTTGGAGCTCGCCGCGCCCGGCGCCGTTGCGCATGTCATGCGCTAAAGGTCCTTGTCAGGCGTCTGCACGACTGACAAGGCCCCGTTGCGCATGACATCCGCTCCGCGGGAGCACGCAACGAGCTGATCAGAGCACCGCGGACTGCGGGGTCCCCGGGGTCGAGGTCGAGGTCGGGTCGTCCGACGGGGTCGACGTGGGGTTGTCCGACGGGGTGGACGTGGGCTTGTTCGACTGCGACGGCGTCGAGGAGGACTGGGCGCCCTTCTTCGAGTTCTTCGCCGGCTTGTCCTTGCCCGTCGGGGTGTCCCCGATCTTCGGCTTGGCGTACGGGTTGTACTTGTAGGTCATCTTGCCCGGGCCACTGGCGCCCGGGCCCTGGGTGCCACGCAGCACGGCCGGGTCGGCGGGGTGGAACTGCAGCTTGGGCGCGCCCGTCAGGGCGGCGTCCATCATTTCCTTCCAGATCGGGCCGGGCACCTTGCTGCCCAACACCCGCGGGTAGAACGTTCCGCCGATGGTGATGTCGGCCATCTTGAAGTTGTAGTCGTCCGGGTTGCCCAGCCAGACCGAGGTGGCCAGCTGCGGGGTGACGCCGGAGTACCAGACCGCGATGTTGTTGTTGGTGGTACCGGTCTTGCCGCCGGCCGCGCGGTTGTCGTTCAGGTCCATCGCGTAGCCGTAGCCGCCCTTCTCCATCACCGAGCGCATGATGTCCACGGTGGCGTCGGCGACCTTTGGGTCGATGGCCTGCTTGCAGTTGCCCGAGGGCACCGGCAGCGGCTTGCCGTCCCGGCCGATCATCGAGTCGATGGCGATCGGGTCGCAGTGCACGCCGCGCGCGGCCATCGTCGCGTAGGCGTCGGCCACGGTCAGCGGCGAGACCTCGTTGATGCCCAGCGTGTAGGGCAGGAACTCGTGCTGCGGCTTGCCGTCGGCGCGGTGGATGCCGGCCGCGGTCGCCATCGAGACGACGTCGCACAGCCCGACCTTCTGTTCCATCTGCGCGTAGAACGTGTTCACCGAGCGGCGCAGCGCCTCGCGCATCGTGATCACGCCGAACTGGCCGTTGTCGCCCTCTTCGGTGAAGTTCGTCGGGGACCAACCGTCGGCGGGCACCCGCTTGCCCTCACAGTTGCGGTCGGCGTGGAAGCCGCCGATGGTCAGCGGCGAGTAGATCTTGTACTCCGAGCCGTAGCCCTCGGCCAGCGCCGCCGCGGTGGTGAACACCTTGTGCGTGGAGCCGTCCTGGAAGCCGCGGGACCCGCCGTAGTTGTAGTCGGTGGCGTAGTTGATCACCGTCTGGCCCTTGCCGCCGCCGTACTCCCGGCTGACCGCCATCGCCCGGATCTTGCCGGTGCCCGGCTCCACCGAGGCCAGC
>DASXPS010000063.1 GCA_036493475.1 Sporichthyaceae bacterium
TGGTGATGTCGTAGCGCGCCTTCGGGTCGAAGCGCTGCCGCGCCAGGATGCGCATGAGTTGCTGCGACTTCGTTTCATCGCTGAAGAACCCGATGTCCTCCTTGAACTTGAAGCGCTTCTGCTCGACGAAGCAGAACGGCTCGCCGTCCGAGGCACCGTCAGGTACCGAGAAGAAATAGCGATTGATGCCCAGGGTGAACTTCTGCCGCAGCACGAATGTGTCGTGGGCGTTCGGGTCGATCGTCACCCGGCCAGTCTGTCAGCCCGGCACCGGCCAACGCGCCCGGACAAAGTGGGGCGAACCGGATAATCGGCGGCACGCGGCTGCGGTCGGGGAGCAGGCTGGGTCCGTGGGGACACCGTGGCCCGGCCGCCGACCGACGTTGACCGATGGGGTGGTGCGGCTGCGGGTCTGGGAGGCCGCCGACGCGCCCGCGGTGCTGGCCGCCTGCCAGGACCCGGACGTCCAGCAGTTCACCCGGATCCCGGTGCCGTACCACCGCGAACACGCCGACGCGTTCATCGCGCTGTCCCGCCAGGAGTGGCTGGAGGGGGTGTCCGCGCCGTTCGCCGTCACCGACGTGACGGGGCGTCGGCTGTGGGGCGCTTGCGGGTTGCACCACGTGGACCGGGTCACCGGCGCGGCCGAGGTGGGGTACTGGGTGGTCCCGGCCGCGCGGGGCCGCGGGGTTGCCCGCACGGCGCTGGTCCTGATCACCGGATGGGGGTTGGGCCCCGCCGGACTGCGCCGGATCTACGCCAAGGTGGAGGAGCGAAACACCGCCTCGGTCGCGGTGGCGGTCGGCGCGGGTTACCGGCAGGTGGCCGGCAGGGTTGAGTACGTCGAACTCAAGGGCAGCACCCGCGCGTACCGCGAATTCGAGCGCGTAGCATCCGATTTGTCGGAATCGTCCTGTTCCGGGCGTTCGATCGTCCCGGAGCAGCTCGGACCTGAGTCGACAGACAGGGGAAATGATGAGCTACCGCCATCACCACCACCATCACCATCACCACCACCACCGTCACTGGGATGACGACGACTGGGGCTGGGACAACGACTGGGACGGCGGCTGGGACCGCTCGTACCGCCGCAGCTACTACCGCAATGGCGGCCTCCTCGGCGGGCTGCTGGGCGGCATCCTCGGCTGAGCGCCACGTCTGACCAACGGGCGCCGCCCGGCGCAACAATCGCCGGGCGGCGCCCGTCGTGTTCCTCCGGCAAACCCGAAGGCATCGGTTGCGTGCTGAATGCACCCCGGTAACGGGTGTCTCGCACCGACAACTGCGCCGAACGGGTTGCCCGGGCCGCGAAGTCCTTCTCCGCTGCGGATCCGGCCTGTGTCATGGCCGCAGGGGCAGCAGCGCCGAACGGTGGCGCGCCCGCAATCCAGGGGGAGTCAGGGACATGTCACGTGGCATCGGAATGCCCATCGGCCCGACGCGCAGCACTTGGGCCGTCCGACTGGCGGCGGTCGCCGCCACAGCGGCGGTGACCATGCTGGTGATCGCCGCGGGCGCCGGGGCGAGCACCACGATCACCGAGTACCAGCTGTCGTCCGCGAACGCGGGGCCCGCCGGACTGGTGACCGGACCCGACCACGCGATCTGGTTCACCGAGTTGGGCACCAGCTCGATCGGGCGCATCGACCCGACCACGCACCAGGTGAAGGAATACCCGTTGCCCGCTCGGGGGGCGTCGCCCAACGGCATTGTGGGCGGCCCGGACGGTGCAGTGTGGTTCGCGGAGTTGGGCGTCGGCAAGATCGGTCGTATCGATCCGGCCACCGGCGCCATCGCGGAGTTCCCGATCCCGACCCAGGGGTCCAAGCCGACCGGCATGGTGACCGGCTCGGACGGCGCTCTGTGGTTCACCGAGACCATGGGCAACAAGATCGGCCGGATCGACCCGCGCAGCCACACCATCGTCGAGTACCCGATCCCGACCGCGCAGGCAGCGCCCGGCGTGCTCGTGAACGGCCCCGACGGCGCGCTGTGGTTCACCGAGACGGGC
>DASXPS010000064.1 GCA_036493475.1 Sporichthyaceae bacterium
CCATGCGGCGCACCGACGCCCGCGGCGTGTACAGCCACTGGATCCTCGAGGTGCACCTGATCGACCGAGCCCGCGGGTTCGGCGGTTTCGTCGAGGAACTGCTCGACCTCGGCCCCCGCGCTCGCTGACTACACAACGCCCTGCCCGCGCAGCGCGTCGACCTCCTCCGTCCCGACGCCCAATTCGGCCAACACGACCGTGGCGTGCTCACCGAGCGCCGGCACCGGCCCCATCGGCGGGGTTCGGCCGACGAACACCGAAGTCACGTCCGACAACAAGCCCATTCGCTCTGACGCCATGTCAGTTCGCGGCAGTCGGGGCACCGTTGCCTCCTCGCGTTGGTCAGCCGGTCAGCAGCGCGCGTACCTTCGCCAGTCGGTGGTACTGCGCGAGGATGTCCCGCGCCGCGGGCATCACCACGAATCCCTCGGCGCCTGCCTCGCGCAACTCGGCCAGCCCGGCTGCCACCCGCTCCCCGTCGCCGACCAGCGTCCAGCGCCCGAGCTTCTCCGCGGCCGGGCCGTATTGGCCCCGGGCGAACGCCAACGCCTCCGCCTGCCCCGCCGCGAGGTCGTCGGTGACGTGCACGAACACCATCTGCAGCACCGTGCACGGTGGACGGCCGTACGCCGCGCAGTAGTCGTGCAGTTGGGCGCGCGTCTCCGCTAACCGCTTCGCGGACATCCACACGCCGAGCCAGCCCTCGGCGACCCGCGCCGCGCGGCGCAGCGCGGCCTGCGACCGGCCGCCGACGACCAGCGGCGGCGCGTTCGCCGGGACCGGCTCGAGCACCGGGGAGCGGACCGGCAGCAGCGGACCGGGGTGGTCCACCGGCTCGCCGCGCAGCAGCGCACCGACGATCTCCAGCGACTCGTCGAGGCGGGCACCGCGCTCCGCGACCGGCACGCCCACCGCCTCCCATTCCGCCGGGTTCTCCCCGCCGACCCCAACGCCGAAGATGAAACGGCCCGGCGCCAGCGCGTCGATCGAGGCGATCTGCTTGGCCGTCCACACTGGATTGCGCAGCGGCAGCAACAGCACCCCGGTGCCCAGCACCAGCCGCTCGGTCCGGCTCGCCGCGGCGGCCACCGCGGTCAGCGCGTCGATCACCGGCGGGTAAAAGTTGAGGTGGTCGCCGACCCAGCCGGAGTCGAAGCCGAGCTCCTCGACCAGCGCGGCGCCGGCCGCCAGCGGCGGTGGCCCTTGCCGGAACGGGTCGAAGCTCGGGAGCATCACGCCGAAGCCGGTGTTCGCGACCGTCAGCACCGCGCCTCCAGTAATCGGGACGCCCGACACCCTAACCGCGCACCCCCGGTAGCCGGACATGCGCAAACGGAGAGCCTGTGGACTTCACCTTCACCCCGGAGCAGGAGGACTTCCGCCGGGAGCTGCGCGCATTCGGCGAGAAGGTACTCGCGCCGTACTACCGCGACGGCGACCTGGCCGGGACGCTGCGCCCGGAGATCCCCAAGGCGATGGCCGGGATGGGCCTAACCGGCCTGCGCATCCCCGAACGGTTCGGCGGCCAGGACGCCGACGCGGTGACCACCGGCCTGGCCGCGTACGAGGTATCCCGGGCCGACATCAACGCCTGCTACCTGCTGCTGCTCAGCGCGCTGATCGGCGACATCCTGATGGCCGCCCCGCGCGAGGATCAGTTGGCACGCTGGCTGCCGCCGATCGCGGCCGGCGACTCGGTGCCGCTGCTCTGTCTGACCGAGCCCGGCCAGGGATCGGATGCCGCGCACCTGGAGTTGCGCGCGATCCCGCAGGGCGACGGCTGGCTGCTCGCCGGGGAGAAGACGTCGATCTCGATGGGCATGACCGGCGACGTGGCCGTGGTGTTCGCCCGCACCGGCGGGGCCGGTCCGCGCGGCGTGACGGCGTTTCTGGTGGACCTTGACGACGCCCGGGTGTCCCGCACCCCGCTGGACGACGTGGGCGGTCGGGCGATCGGGCGCGCCAGCCTGTACTTCGACGACCTGCCGGTGAGCCGGGAAAACCTGATCGGCGAGGAGGGCCAGGGCTTCATCCGGGTGATGGCCGGGTTCGACTACTCCCGCGCGATCATCGGCCTGATGGCCCTGGGCACCGCGTCCGCGGCGCTGGACGACGCGATGGAGTACGCCCGCACCCGCGAGGCGTTCGGCAAGCCGATCGGCACGTTCCAGGGCTTGGCGTTCCCGCTGGTGGAGTGCGCCACGCAGCTGCGCGCGGCCATGCACCTGTGCTTCGAGGCGTTGGCGCTCAAGGACGCCGGTAAGGACCCGGCGGTGCCCGCGAACATGGCCAAGTGGTGGGCGCCGAAGCTCAGCGTGGACATCATTCACCAGGCATTGCTGACGTTCGGGCACGCCGGCTACTCCACCGACAACCCGCAGGGTCAGCGGATGCGCGACGTCATCGGTCTGGAGATCGGCGACGGTACCGCGCAGATCGCCAAGCTGGTGGTGGCCCGGCATCTGCTGGGCCGCGACTTCGCACCCTGAGCAACCGTCAGTTGTCTTCCGGCCAGCGATCGACGAAGCGGACGGCCTCGAGGAAACGGCCCGGCACGGGCTTGAACACGGCCGGGTCGGTGTGCGCCACCGGTATCAGCCCGATCTGCAGGTAGCCCTCGGGGATGCCGAGCAGCGCCGCCGCCTCTGCCTCATTCTTCAAGTGCAACGTGGTCAGCACGGTGCCGAGATTGCGGGCCCGCGCGGCCAGCATGAAGCTCCACACCGAGGGCAAAATCGAGCCGTAGAGCGAAGCGTTGGCGAACGCATCGTCGGTGCGTCGGCCGCGGATGCACGGGATCACGTGCACCGGCACCCGGTGCAGCACGTCCACCAGATAGGCCGCGCTCCCGTAGACCCGGGCATTCTGCGGGTCACTGTCCTTGAGTTCGGCGGCCCGCTTGGTCAAGTAGTCCGCGGCAGACCGGGCGTAGATGTCGGCCAGGCCCGCGCGCAGCTTCTCGTCGGTGACCACGAGCCATCGCCAGCCCTGCGCGTTGCTTCCGGTGGGTGCCTGCAGGGACAGCTCGATGCAGGAGTCGACGACTCCCGGGTCCACCGGCCGGTCCAGATCCAGCCGCTTGCGCACGCTGCGGGTGGTGCTCAGCAGTTCGTCGACGATGGCGAGGTCGAGATCGGTCATCGTTTGCCCCTCCCTTTCAAATAACACAGGCCCTTCGGGTGGACACTGCGGAAGTGCTCTTGGACATCCTTGCCCGGACGTCGGCCGACGTAGCGGGCACCTCCGCACGTTCGGTGAAAACCCGGCTGATCGCCGACTGCCTACGTGCGGCACCCGCCGCCGAGGTGCCGATCGTCGTCGCATACCTGGCCGGCGAATTGCGGCAGCGCCGCACCGGGCTGGGGCCGGCTGCGCTGCGCGTTCTGCCGTCCCCGGCCACCGAAGCGACCCTGACGATCACCGAGGTGGACGCAACATTCGCGGCTATGAGCGAACTGTCCGGCCCGGGGTCGAGCACGAGACGGCGGGAGATGTTCGGTGCGCTGGTCGAACGCGCGACCACCGACGAGCAGCGACTCCTCGCAGGCCTGGTCGCCGGCGAGCTCAGGCAGGGTGCGCTGGACGGACTCATGGTGGAGGCGGTGATCGCCGCGTCGGGACTACCGGCGGCGGAGGTCCGCCGAGCTGTGATGCTCTGCGGCGCCGTGGCCCCGGTGGCCGAACGGGCCCTGCTCGACGGGCTGGCAGGGCTGGCCGAGTTCGCCCTGCAGGTCGGCCGACCGGTCCGACCGATGCTCGCCCAGCCGGGTACCGACGTCGCGGACGCACTGACCCGCACCGGCCCGGCCGCCGCGGAGTGGAAGCTCGACGGGATCCGCATCCAGGTGCACCGGGACTCCAACACCGTGTGGGTCTTCACCCGCAGCCTCGATGACATCACCGCCCGGATGCCCGACGTCGTCGTCGCTGCGCTCGCCCTGCCCGGGCAATCGATCGTGCTCGACGGCGAGGGCATGACGATGCGGGCCGACGGGCGTCCGGCGCCGTTCCAGGACACCGCCGCTCGGGCCGCACGGCAGGGTCCGACGCAGGCGATCGCCGTCATGCCGTACTTCTTCGACTGCCTCCATCTCGACGGCGTCGACCTGTTGACCGCACCCGCCGCCGAGCGCCGGGCAGCACTGGAACGCGTGGTCCCGCCCTCGATGCTGGTGCCGCGCGTCGAGGTCACCACCGCGGCGGAGGCGGCGGCCGTGCTCACCGATGCGATTGCGGCCGGCCACGAGGGCGTCGTGCTGAAGTCGCTGAGCGCACCGTACGACGCCGGCCGGCGCGGCGCGGCCTGGGTGAAAGTGAAGCCCCGTCACACTTTCGATCTGGTGGTGCTCGCGGTGGAATGGGGACACGGCCGGCGCCGCGGGAAGCTGTCGAACCTGCATCTGGGCGCCCGCGACGGCGCGGGCGGGTTCGTCATGCTCGGCAAAACCTTCAAAGGCATGACCGACGAGATGCTGACCTGGCAGACTGGACGCTTCACAGACCTGAAGATCTCGGACAACGGCTGGGTCGTCACGGTGCGGCCGGAACAGGTCGTGGAGATCGCGATCGACGGCGTCCAGCGCTCGACCCGCTACCCCGGCGGAATTGCGCTGCGGTTCGCCCGCGTCCTGCGCTATCGCGACGACAAGACCGCCGACGAGGCCGACACCCTCGACGACGTGCGCCGCCTCAGCGCCCCGTGAAACTCGCCTTACCCGGCCCGTTCTGCACGAACGAGCGCATCCCTATCTTCTGATCCTCCGTGCCGAACAACGCGGCGTAGGCAAGCCGCTCCACCTCCAGGCCGGAGGCCAGGCCCGGGTCGATACCGCGGTCGACCGCCGTCTTCGCCGCGCGCAGCGCCGCCGCCGGACCGGACACGAACTGCCCCGCCCAGGAAAGCGTCTCGGCATACACGTCGGCGGCCGGCACGACCTTGTCGACCAGGCCGATGGCAAGCGCCTCCGGCGCCTTCACGAACCGGCCGCTGAACAGCAGATCCTTGGCCCGGGCCGGACCGACCAGCCGCGGCAACCGCTGCGTACCACCCGCGCCCGGAATGACCCCCAGCAGCATCTCCGGCAGCCCCAACTGCGAATCCTCGGCACACACCCGGACGTCGGCGCACATCGCCAGCTCACACCCACCGCCCAGCGCGTACCCGGTGACCGCCGCGATCACCGGCTTCGCAATCGCGGCGACCGCGTTGAAGCACCGGTGCAGCGCCAGCGAGAACCGCGTCGCGTCCGCGTACGTCAGCCCGTCCAACTCCTTGATGTCCGCCCCCGCGGCGAAGATCCGCTCGCCGCCATAGATGACCACCGCCGCGACGTCGTCCCGCACACTCGCCTGCACCGCGACAGCGCGGATCTCCTCCTGCATCGCGAAGTTCAGCGCGTTCATCTTGGGCCGGTCCAGCCGCATCGTGCCGATGCCGTCCGCGACCTCGAGGCGTACGAACTCACCCACGACGGCCTCCTCGCTGCTGCCGCGAATTCCTACCACGTTAGGTTCGCGGCATGACCGATCGCCCACCCCTGCCCCCGTTCACCGCCGAGACCGCAGCACAGAAGGTCCAGGCCGCCGAGGACGCGTGGAACAGCCGGGACCCGCAGCGCGTTGCGGCGGCCTACACCGAGGATTCGGTGTGGCGTAACCGCGACCAGTTCCTCACCGGCCGGGCGGCGATCGAGGCCTTTCTCACCGGCAAGTGGGAGCGCGAACTGGACTACGCCCTACGCAAGTCGCTGTGGGCGTTCGCGGGCAACCGGATCGCGGTGCGCTTCCAGTACGAGAGCCGCGACGCCTCCGGCCGGTGGTGGCGCAGCTACGGCAACGAGCAGTGGGAGTTCGACGACGAGGGCTACATGCGCCGCCGCGAGGCCGGCATCAACGACGTGGCCATCGCGCAGAGCGAGCGCCGGATCTTCGGCCCGCGCCCGCAGAGCGAGCGCGGCCAGGACATCCCGCTGGACTGATGCGCCAGTAGTGCGCCGCGAATAGGTCGCCGTCGGTAGGGAAGTGTCGGTGCGAGGTCGATGTAGATGGCGTATTACCGTGCGGATCTGGCCCTGGTGCACCACCGCGGCTTCGGCGCACACGCGCAGGCGTGCGCGCCGGGCATCCTCGAGTTGCTGCGGGGGGTGCGCGGCGGGACAGTGCTGGAGCTCGGCTGTGGCAGTGGCCTGCTGACCAAGGAGCTCGTTGCGGCCGGCCACACGGTGATTGCCACGGACGCGTCTGCGGCGATGCTGACCCTGCTCGAAAAGCAACGGCTGCCGCGTGTGGAGACCCGGCTGCTGCAGCTGCCCGGCCCGCTGCCGCACGCCCATGCCATCGTCAGCGTCGGGCATGTGCTGAATTACCTCCCCAACACCGCGGCCATCGACCGCACCTGGGCCGGAATTGCCGCCGCACTGAAGCCCGGCGGCGTGCTCGCCGTGGACATCTGTGACCTGGAATGGGGACGGGCGCGGCGTGGCGCCCAGCTGCATGCGCGACAGGGCGAGGACTGGTCCGTGGTCACCGAGTTCTCCCGGCCCCGACCGGACCTGTTCGTGCGGGACATCACCACCTTCATACGCGACGAGGACGGCACCTACCGCCGCGACCACGAACGTCACGACAACGTCCTGCTCGACACGGGCGCGCTGCCGAGGAAACTGGCCAGGCTGGGCCTGGACGTGAGCATCGGAAACGCCTTCGGCAGCGAGGAATTGCCGGTCGGCCTGCGCACCGTCGTCGGCACCCGGGTGCCGACCG
>DASXPS010000065.1 GCA_036493475.1 Sporichthyaceae bacterium
ACGTGGCGAGGCGTGCAACCCGACGACATCGCGACGCTGATCTACACCTCGGGCACAACCGGCCCCTCCAAGGGCGTGCAGCTCTCGCACCGCAATCTGATGGCCACGCTGAACGGATGTGCGCAGCTACTCCCGACGCGCCCGGCGGGGCGACTGGTGTCCTACCTGCCGTGTGCCCACGTCGCAGATCGCCTGGTCGCCCACTACATCGGATTGGCGACCGGCTCGTCGATCACCACGATCGACGACCCCAGGGCGGTGCTCGCCGGCCTCGTCGACGCCCGCCCGACGAGCTGGCTCGCCGTCCCGCGGATCTGGGAGAAGCTCAAGGCCGGTCTGGAGGCCAAGGGCGTGACGGACCCGGCGGCCTTGCCGGAGGAGGCCAGGGCGGCCACCCGCGTCGCGCTCGGCCTCGACCAGGCCGACTGGGCCCTGTCCGGCGCGGCGCCGATCGCCCCGGAGACGCTCACCTACCTCATGGCCCTGGGCCTGCCCGTCGTCGAGGGTTGGGCGATGTCGGAGACCGCGTGCGGGGGGACCGTTAACCCGCTCGAGGACGTGCGCGTCGGCACCGTCGGCAAGCCGATGGGTGGCATGGACGTCAAGCTCGCGGACGACGGCGAGCTATTGCTGCGCGGGGAGAACGTCATGGTGGGTTATCGCAACGACCCCGAACGAACCGCTGAGGCAATCGATCCGGACGGCTGGCTGCACACCGGTGACATCGCCGAGATCGACGCCGACAGCTACGTGCGGATCGTGGACCGCAAGAAGGAACTGATCATCAACGCGGCGGGCAAGAACATGTCGCCGGCCAACATCGAGCAGAAGCTCAAGGCCGCCAGCCCGCTGATCGGGCAGGCCTGTGTCATCGGCGACGCACGGCCCTACAACGTCGCGCTACTCGTGCTCGACCCGGACGCCGTGGCCGCACATGCGAAGGCCCACGGTCTCGAGCCTGCGCCGGCGGCGCTGGCTGCCGACCCCGGCACGCAGGAGCTGATCCGGGTTGCCGTGGAGGCCGCCAATGCCCGGCTCAGCCGCCCCGAGCAGATCAAGCGCTTCACGGTGCTGGGCGTCGACTGGCTGCCGGACGGTGAGGAGTTGACGCCCACCATGAAACTCAAGCGGCGGTGCGTGGCAGCCAAGTACGCCGCCGAGATCGAGTCGCTCTACGCATAGCCGTTCGGCTGATCCCGACTCAGACGTTCCCCGGATACCGCGAACCGGCGACAACCGGCACGCTCGCGAACATGTCGCACTCCAACCGCGTGCCCAACCTGCGTCGGCCGTTCGCCATCTGCTTCCACTGCGACACCGTGGAGGCATTGACGAAGGCGTCCGAGGACGGTTGGGCGCTGGTGTTCCGGCACCACCGGATGTTCGGTTACATCTGCCCGGCCTGCCAGAACCCGCAGGAGCAGGTCGAGGCCGAGGTCGACGAGGCGTCGGCGATGATCGTCCGGCAACAGAGCCGGTCGGACAGCCCGTCCAACCTTCCCGGGTGACGATCGAGATGCCGCTGACCGTGCTCGTGGTCCGTGTGCTGGTCATGACCTGGCTGCTGGTGCTGACCAGTGCACTGCTGGCTTACGGTTCCTGGGGCTGGGCGCTGCTGCCCGCCGCAGGCGCCGGGGGGCATCTGTGGTACCTCGTGCGCGGGCAGGGGCTGCGCGCCTGCGGTTGCCACGCTCGACGATGACCGGGGATCGGGCGGGCGAGCTAGCGGCGCATCCGGGTTGCCGCGCGTAGCCTGTGCGACGTGCCCGACGACTCGCGTCGGTGGGTGAGATCGAGGCGGAGCCATGGTGGAGATCGGTGGACTGTCGGCGTTGGAATGCCCGGTGTGCGGTGAGCGCATCCCGGTAACCATGACCGACGAGAACCCGGTCACGGTCACCCTGCACGACGGGGTGCCGGACGCGGCGCAGGTCGAGCTCACCGTGCAGATCCAGCACACCTGCCGGACCAAGGTCACCATGGGGGTGCGCGCCGGCCCGGACGGCCCCGTGCGGAGCTTCTCGGTCACCGTTCCGGGCGAAACGATTGACGCGCCGTCATCTACTCCGCGAAAGAGCGTCTGACCTGGGCAAAGCGTGGTGGGCGTTACTGGGATTGAACCAGTGACCTCTTCCGTGTCAGGGAAGCGCTCTCCCGCTGAGCTAAACGCCCGGGAATGAAAACTCGAGGCCGGAGCGGGAATCGAACCCGCGTATACGGCTTTGCAGGCCGTTGCCTCAGCCACTCGGCCATCCGGCCTTCGAGCGGACGACGGGATTCGAACCCGCGACCCTCACCTTGGCAAGGTGATGCTCTACCAACTGAGCCACGTCCGCGCGACCTTCGGGACGTTCCCGCCCCGCGGTGCAGGTAGGAACAATAGCCCATCGCCGGCGGGCCCCACACCGGGTTGCACGCCGCCGCATGGCGCGCACCTACGCTGGCCCTGTGCGCGTCGATGAGCCCGTGTTCGCCGCCGGGGGACGGGTGGCCCGGGGGCTGCGCGAGGTCACCGGCGATCTCGCGGCGCTGCACCGACCGGGCTTCTGGGCGGTGCTGGTCACGTTCGAGGGCGCGGTCACCTGCGCCCGGTTCGGCGACGTCAGCCCGGGCCCGCCGCCGGCCGTGCGCCCGTGGGCCGGCCCGGCGCCGGCGGCCTGGAGCACGTCGCTGGACGAGACGGCGTACCGCCGCGCGGTGACGCGTATCCGCGAGCACATCGCGGCCGGTGAGGTGTATCAGGCCAACCTCTGCCGGGTGCTGCGCGCCGAGCTACCCGACCCGGACCGCGCCGACCCGATGGCGCTGGCCGCCCTGCTCGCGGCGGGGAACCCGGCCCCGCACGCGGCCGCGCTGCGGCTGCCCGGCATCGCGGTGGTCGGCGCCTCCCCGGAGCTCTACCTGCGCCGTGCCGGTGCGCAGATCGAATCCGCGCCGATCAAGGGCACTGCCCGTCCCGGCACCGCGCTCGGCGAGAAGGACCGCGCGGAGAACGTGATGATCGTCGACCTGGTGCGCAATGACCTCGGCCGGGTCTGCGTGCCGGGCAGTGTCACGGTGCCCGCGCTGTGTGTGGAGGAGCCGCACCCCGGTCTGGTGCACCTGGTCTCGACGGTGCGCGGCCGACTGCACGGTGACGTCGGCTGGCCAGAGCTGATCGACGCCACCTTTCCGCCCGGCTCGGTCAGCGGTGCGCCCAAGGCCGCGGCCCTGGACATCATCCGCGCGTTGGAGCCCACCGCCCGCGGCCCGTACTGCGGAGCACTCGGCTGGGTGGACAACACCACCGGCACCGCGGCGCTGGCCGTCGGCATCCGCACGTTCTGGATAGAGCAGGACACGCTGCACTTCGGCACCGGGGCGGGCATCACCTGGGGCTCCGAGGAGGCCGCGGAGTGGGCGGAAACCGAGCTGAAGGCCGCGCACCTGCTGGACCTGGCCACCGGGGCCGCGCTGGTGGGTCGCCGGTGAGCGAGCGCAGCGAGCTCACCATCGAACACAGTGCGCGCATGGCCGAAAGGCGCGCCGGCCGCAGGGAGGCACGCCGGTGAGCAGCGTCTGGCTCAACGGCCGAATGGTGCCCGTCGAGCAGGCCACCGTGCCGATCACCGACCACGGCCTGACCGTCGGCGACGGGGTGTTCGAGACCACCAAGGTCATCCACGGCGTGCCGTTCGCGCGCACCCGGCACCTGGCCCGGCTGCACGACTCGGCCCGGGCGATCGGCCTGCCGCTGCCCGACGACGACTATCTGCGCGCAGCCATCGACGCGGTGTGCGCCACGGTCGCCGACGCGCCGCTGGCCCGGCTGCGCCTCACGGTCACCGCCGGCCCCGGGCCGGCCGGCTCCGCGCGCGGTGCGGGTCCGCCCACGGTGTGGGCCTCCGCGACGCCCACAAGCCCGCCCAGCGCCCCGGAGACGGCCATTGTGGTCCCGTGGCGGCGCAACGAGAACGGGGCGCTCACTGGCGTGAAGACGACGTCCTACGCGGAGAACGTGGTCGCCCTGGCCACGGCCCGCGCGGCCGGGGTCGGAGAGGCATTGCTGGCCAATACCGCCGGCGAGTTGTGCGAGGGCACCGGCACCAACGTGTTCTGCGTACTGGACGGGGTCGCCTGTACGCCACCGCTGCGTTCCGGCTGTCTGGCCGGGGTCACCCGAGCGCTTTTACTGGCCTGGTGCCCACAGGTCGTGGAGCGCTCCCTGAGCCTGGCCGACCTGGCCCGCGCGGAGGAGGTGTTCCTCACCTCCGCCACCCGCGACGTGCACGCCGTGGCCTCGGTGGACGGCCGCCGCCCCGGCGGACCAAAGGCCCCGGTACCCGGCCCGGTCACCACGGCGATCGCCGCGCGGTTCGCTGCCCGCGCCGCCGAGGACCACGACCCGTAACAACGAAGGGGCGGCGCTCGCGAAGCGAGTCGCCGCCCGTTCTGCGGCGCGGAGCGCCGCCATGTGACGAGATCTGATCAGCTGCGGTTCGCGCTTTCCGCGAACAGTCCTCTCCTACCCGATCAGATCTCCGCGATGAGTTGCGTCAACGCGGTGTCGATGTCCAGGTGCATGGATTCGTCACCAGCCGGGACCGTGGCGTAGGTGCGCTCCAGGAAGGTCGACAGCTCGGGAGCCGGGGCCTCCAACAGTGCTTCGCCCTCGGGGGAGCTCAGCGATACGTACACGACCTGCTCGCCGGCCTCGCTGGACGGCCAGACACGCACGTCACCCAGGCCGGCATCGTCCTTCAGGCCCGCCGCGAGCAGGTCGCGGGCGAACACCCACTCGACGGTGTCACCGGCGGCGTGGAAGGTGGCATGGATCGCATACGGATCCGAAACGTCGTACCGCAGCGCGGCGGGGACGGGCAAGGCTGCATCGCCGGCGACCAAAAGTCGCAAGCGAAGCTCGCAGGTGACCGAAGACTCTGCCTTCATCTGCGCGCGTGCCTCTCTCGATGGTGCTCGGCGGTTTGCCCGGCCTCTCCGGGGACCCTTGCGTTGCCGCAGGTGGCTCCGGGAGTCAAACCTTGCCGCGCTTGGCGTCGTTCAGGCTGTACAACGCCCGTCGGAAGCTCAGGTCACTGTGTATCGCCAGGATTCTTCGTCAGGCAAGGGTCCGAGCGCTTCGCAATGGCCTGGTCATCACGCTCGGTCAAGCCGTCGGAAGTGATCTCCGTCGAGAGAGTTTCAACGCTCGCGGCGACCGGTATGTCCGGGTTGTCCAGCCCAAAACGGGATGCCAGGGGCCCTTGGAGCTCCTCACCGGTCGTCCGCCCGCCGTTCGCGCGAACGGCACGGGAGGCACTCAATCGGACACCGTGACCCATTGCAGTGGATCTTGGCTCAGCCAAATTTGAATCGGCCTTGGCGAGTGGTAGCCGCCGGCATGGTCATGTGCTCCGGTGCTCAACCGAAGGGCCGGTGCCCATCGGGTAGGGTTTCGCAGCGCGTCCCGGGCGATTAGCTCAGCGGGAGAGCGCCCCGCTCACACCGGGGAGGTCACTGGTTCGATCCCAGTATCGCCCACCCGACACACCGCCCTCGGCGTCGCGGAGGCACGCCGAAGGGGGCCCTGATGACCGAACTGACGATCACCGTCGACGGTGCGCTGCGGTCGGTGGCCGACGGCGCTACCGCGGGCGAGCTGTTCGTCGAGGACCGTGCGGTGATCGCGGCGCGGGTGGACGGCGAACTTCGCGATCTGGCCCACGTGCTCGCCGACGGCGCGGTCGTGGAGGGGGTGCGCAACGACTCCCCGCAGGGGTTGGCCATCGTCCGTCACTCCTGCGCGCACGTGCTGGCGCAGGCCGTGCAGGAGCTGTTCCCCGACGCGCGGTTGGGCATCGGCCCGCCCATCGAGAACGGCTTTTACTACGACTTCGACGTGGCCACCCCGTTCACCCCGGACGACCTGGGCCGCATTGAGAAACGCATGCAGCAAATCGTGAAGGAACGGCAGACCTTCAGCAGGCGTGAGGTGTCCGATGACGAGGCGCGCACCGAACTCGCCGCGGAGCCGTACAAGCTGGAACTGATCGGGCTCAAGGGCGGCGCCGGTAGCGACGACGAGGCGAACGTCGAGGTCGGTGCCGGGCAGCTGACCATCTACGACAACCACCGCCAGGACGGGACGCTGGCCTGGAAGGACCTGTGTCGCGGTCCGCATGTGCCGCACACCGGGAACATCCCGGCGTTCCGGCTGATGCGCAGCGCGGCAGCGTACTGGCGGGGCAGTGAGAAAAACCCACAACTGCAAAGGCTCTACGGGACGGCCTGGGAGTCCCGCGACGCGCTGAAGAACTACCTGACCCGACTGGAGGAGGCCTCCCGCCGCGACCACCGCAAGCTCGGCGTGGAGCTGGACCTGTTCAGTTTCCCGGACGAGATCGGGTCCGGTCTGGCGGTGTTCCACCCCAAGGGCGGCACGATGCGCCGGGTGATGGAGGACTACTCCCGTCGCCGGCACGAGGAGGCCGGCTACGAGTTCGTGAACACCCCGCACATCACCAAGTCCAACCTGTTCGAGACCTCGGGTCACCTGCAGTGGTACGCCGACGGCATGTACCCGCCGATGCAGATGGAGGGCGCGGACTACTACCTCAAGCCGATGAACTGCCCGTTCCACAACCTGATCTTCCGCAGCCGTGGTCGGTCCTATCGCGAGCTTCCGTTGCGATTGTTCGAGTTCGGCACCGTGTACCGGTTCGAGAAGTCCGGGGTGGTCCACGGCCTGACCCGGGTGCGCGGGATGACCCAGGACGACGCGCACATCTACTGCACCCGCGAGCAGATGCGGGACGAACTCGCCTCGCTGCTGCGCTTCGTGCTGGACCTGCTGCGCGACTACGGGCTCAACGACTTCTACCTGGAGCTGTCCACCAAGGATCCGGAGAAGTGCGTCGGCACCGACGAGGACTGGGCCGAGGCCACCGAGACGTTGCGCGAGGTGGCCACCGCCGAGGGCCTGGACCTGGTGATGGACCCCGGTGGCGCGGCGTTCTACGGGCCGAAGATCTCCGTGCAGGCCCGCGATGCGATCGGGCGCACCTGGCAGATGTCCACCATCCAACTGGACTTCAACCTGCCCAAGCTCTTCGAGTTGGAGTTCCAGGCCGCGGACGGCTCCCGGCAGCAGCCGATCATGATCCACCGGGCGTTGTTCGGCTCGGTGGAACGGTTCTTCGCGGTGCTGGTCGAGCACTACGCGGGCGCGTTCCCGCCGTGGCTGGCCCCGGTGCAGGTGGTCGGCATCCCGATCGCCGATGCGCACATCGAGTACCTGCAGGAGGTCGCCGCACAGTTGCGGGCGCATGGCATCCGGGTCGAGGTGGACACCGCCGACGACCGTATGCAGAAGAAGATTCGCAACGCACAAAAGCAAAAGGTCCCGTTCATGCTGCTGGCCGGCGACGAGGACGTGGCGGTGGGCGCGGTCTCCTTCCGCTATCGCAACGGGGAGCAGCGCAACGGCGTGCCGATCGCGCGGGCCGTGGAGGAAATCGTCGCCGCGGTGCGGGACCGGGTGCAGGTCTGACGTTGGCCGACGAGGGCGTGCAGTGGTCCGAGGGCGTCGGGGAACCCGACGGCTTCGGCCGGCTGTGGACCCCGCACCGGCTGGCCTACATCAAAGGCGAGAACAAACCCACCGGTAGCGGGGCGCAGGACGGTTGCCCGTTCTGCCGCATCCCCGCCCTGCCCGACGACGAGGGCCTGATCGTGCATCGGGGTGCACTGGTCTACGCGGTGCTCAACCTGTACCCGTACAACGGCGGGCACCTGATGCTGGTGCCCTACCGGCACGTGGCGGACTACACCGAGTTGAGCGCCGAGGAAGTCATCGAGGTCGCCGAGCTCACCCGGCAGGCGCTGCGCGCGTTGCGCACCGCCTCGGGGGCGCAGGGCTTCAACGTCGGCATGAACCTGGGCCAGGTGGCGGGCGCGGGTATCGCCGGTCACCTCCACCAGCACGTGGTGCCCCGCTGGGGTGGGGACACCAACTTCATGCCGGTGGTCGGGCACACCAAGGTGCTGCCGCAACTGCTGGCGCAGACGTGGGAGGCGGTCCGGGCCGGCTGGCCCGCGGACTGACATGGCGTCAGCTCCGCGCCGTGTGGCCGACGACACCTCGTACTCACCGGTACGACCGACCTCGGCACACCGCCGTTACCCGGCCTCACCGAGAATGGAGGCCAGCCGTCGCGACGCCGGAGGTCGCTCCACCATGCAGGACTGGGCACTGAGCCCGCTGGACATCTCGTTCCTCACCATCGAGACCGCGGCGACCCCGATGAACATGGGCGCGGTGTTGGTGTTTGGGGCCACCGAGGACGGCGCCGTCCCGGACCCGGAGCAGATGCTGGCGCTGGTGCGGGCGCGGGCTGCCGCGGCACCCAGGTTGCGTCGCAAGCTCGCCCCGGACTGGTTGCCGCTGGGTGGAGCCCACTGGGTCGAGGACCCCGATTTCGACGCCTACCGGCACGTGAGGCGCACCCGGGCGCGTGGGCAGGGCGGCCGCGAGGAGTTGCACGCCTGGATCGCGCGAACGCTGGCCGACCGACTGGATCGCAGTCGCCCGTTGTGGGAGATCCATCTGCTCAGTGACCTGGCCGACGGACGTGTCGCGGCGTTGATGAAGATGCACCACGCTTTTCTGGACGGGATGGGCGCGGTGACGCTGGCCTATGCGTTGACCGACGGCGGGCCGGATGGGAACGCGCTGCCGGGTCCGACGCCGTCGGATCACCCGCGCGGTGCGGCGCGCATCCTGGCGCGGCGCCTGGTCGGGCCGCTCGCCGAGGTCACCGAACCGCGCGCGTTGGCCCGCACCGCGATGCACGCCGCGGGCACCGCGGCCGGGGTGGTGTCCACGATGAGCAAGCCGGGCCACGGCCTGCCGTTCGACCGCACGGTGAGTCCGGCCCGGGAGTTCGTCTCCACCTCGGTGCCGCTGTGCGACCTGCGCACCCTGCGCAAGGCGTTCGGCGGTACCGGGGCCAGTGCCAACGACGTGCTCGTCGCCCTTATGGCCGGGGCGTTGCGCACCTGGCTGCGCGACCTGCGCTTGGACACCGACCGCACGATCCGGGCCATGGTGCCGGTGGGCTCGAACCGAACCCCGGTGACCGGCGGGGCGGGCAACAACTTTTCCGCGTTCCTGTTGGAGCTGCCGGTCAACGAGCCCGACCCGGTGGCGCGGGTGCGGGCGGTCTGCGCGGCGATGACGCACAACCGGGTGGTCGGTCCGGAGGGCGGTCCCGGCGCGGTGCAACTGCTCACCAACCTGCTGCCGCCGGCCCTGGTCCGGCTGGGCGGCCCGGTGTTGGCGTCGCGGGCAGCGCGGCTGTTCGACATGCTGGTGACCACCGTGCCGATCCCGCGACCGATGCAGCTGGACGGCTTTCCGTGCACCGAGCTGTACCCGGTGGCGCCGCTGGCCCAGGGCCAGCCGCTGGGCATCGCGCTGTCCACCTACCGCGGACACGGCTACGTCGGCATCTCCGCCGACCCGATCGCCGTCCCCGAACCCGCTGCCCTGGCCGCCGCCGTCCCCGCCGAGCTGGAACGACTGCTCGCCCTGGCCTGAAAACCCCGAACGTCCGGCTGACGCAGCGTTCTAACGCCGCGTCGGCCGGACGTTACGGGTGGGTCAGTCGTCGGACTCGGCCTGGAGCTTGGCGGCGACGTGTGACGGCATGGGTTCGTGCCGGACGTAGTGGCGGCTGAACGTGCCGGTGCCGTGCGAGATCGAGCGCAGGTCGATGGCGTAGCGAACGATCTCCAGGGCCGGTACCTCGGCCTTGATGAGGGTGCGGCCGCCGGCGCCCACCGGCTCGGAGCCGAGCACCCGACCACGGCGGGTGGACAGGTCGCTCATGACGCCGCCGACGTAGTCGTCGGCGACCAGCACGGCGATCTCGTCGACCGGCTCCAGCAGGGCCACCACGCCTTTCTCCGCGGCGTCCTTCAGCGCCAGCGCCCCGGCCATCTGGAAGGCCATGTCGGAGGAGTCGACGCTGTGCGCCTTGCCGTCGTGCAGCGTGACCCGGATGTCCTGCACGGCGTAGCCGGCGACGACACCGCGCTCCATCTGACTGCGCACGCCCTTTTCCACCGACGGGATGAACTGGCGCGGTACCGAACCGCCGACCACCTTGTCGACGAACTCGAAGCCGGAACCCGAGGGCAGCGGCTCGACCTCGATGTCGCACACCGCGTACTGCCCGTGCCCGCCGGATTGCTTGACGTGCCGGCCGTGCCCGCCGGCCTTGCCCGCGAACGTCTCGCGCAATGCCACCTTCACCGGCACGGAGTCCACCGCCACGCCGTACCGGTTGTTCAGCCTGTCCAGCAGCACGTCCAGATGTGCTTCGCCCATGCACCACAGCACCAGTTGGTGGGTCTCGGGGTTGTTCTCCAAGCGCAGAGTCGGGTCCTCGGCGAGCAGCCGGCCCAGGCCCTGGGAGAGCTTGTCCTCATCGGCCTTGGAGTGCGCCACCACGGCCACCGGCAGCAGCGGCTCGGGCATCGCCCACGGGTGCATGAGCAGCGGGGCTTCCTTGTCGGACAGCGTGTCCCCGGTCTCCGCCTTGGTCAGCTTGGCCACCGCGACCACGTCGCCGGCCACTGCTTTCTCGATCGGGCGGTGCGTCTTGCCCAGCGGGCAGGTCAGGGCGCCGACTTTCTCGTCGGCGTCGTGGTCCTCATGCCCGCGATCGGCCAGGAAGTGGCCGGACACGTGCAGTGTGGCGTCCGCCCGCAGCGTGCCGGAGAAGATGCGCACCAGCGAAATCTTGCCCACGTAGGGGTCCGAGGTGGTCTTCACGACCTCGGCCACCAGCGGGCCGTCCGGGTCGCAGGACAGCGCCGGCCGCGTGTCGCCGTTCAGTCCGGTGACCTCGGGGATGCGGTGCTCCGTCGGGGACGGGAAACCGTCCGTGATCACCTCGAGCAACTCGGTCATGCCCACACCGGTGGTCGGGTTCACCGGGAGCACGGGATAGAACGACCCACGGGCGACCGCGGTCTCCAGGTCGTCGATGAGCACCTTGAGGTCGATGTCCTCACCGGAGAGGTAACGGTCCATCAGGGTCTCGTCCTCGCTCTCCGCGATGACGCCCTCGATGAACGAGTTGCGCTGGTCGTCGATCTCCAGCTGCAGCGCCTCATCGGCCGGGGAGGCCGTCCGGGTGCCGCCGGAGTAGTCGTACACGCACTTGGACAGCAGCCCGACCAGGCCGGTCAGCTGGCCCTCGCTGTCGGTGCGCGGAAGGTACGCGGGCAGCACGCCGCCACCGAACGCGTCCTGGCAGATGTCGATGACCTCCGCGTAATCGGCGCGCTGGTGGTCCAGCTTGGTGACCACGACAGCGCGCGGCATGCCGACCCCGGCGCACTCGTCCCAGAGCATGCGGGTGGTGCCGTCCACGCCATCGGCCGCGGAGATCACGAACAGCGCGGCGTCGGCGGCGCGCAACCCGGCGCGCAGATCACCGACGAAGTCCGCATAGCCGGGGGCATCCAGCAGGTTCACCTTCACGTCGCCCACCGAAATCGGGGCCAGCGACAGGTTCACCGAGCGCTGCTGGCGGATCTCCGCGTCGTCGAAATCGCTGACCGTGGTGCCTTCCTCGATGCGGCCCGGGCGGGTGATACCCCCGGTGGCCAACAGCAGGGCCTCGGTCACGGTCGTCTTGCCGGCGCCGGTGTGGCCGACCAGCACGACGTTGCGAATCTTTGTGGGCTGGTCGGCCTCCGGTGCTTTGCCGGCGACTGCGGAGTGGGACTTGTCGGCCATATGCGCCACCTCCTTGTGGTCAGGGCCGGGTGACCCCGGTCACGGCAGTCGACACCCGTACGCCGCCTGCCCGCAAGGGGCCGGTGCCACGCATTCACGCCCACGACAAACCGGGTGTGGCGGGCGCGACCGGGAGGATGCGCCGCTGCGTACGATGGGGGCGCCGCGGAACCCAGGAGAGGCCGTGCTCAATAAGTACGCGCGCGCGTTCTTCACCCGCGTGTTCGCCCCGATCGCCCGCGCGTTGGTGCGGGCGGGAATCAGCCCTGACGTGATCACCGTCATCGGCACGCTCGGGGTGATCGGCGGCGCGCTGGGCTTCTACCCGCGCGGTGAGTTCTTCTGGGGCACGATCGTGATCACGTGCTTCGTTTTCGGCGACATTATCGACGGCACCATGGCCCGGCTCACCCAGCGCAACTCGGTCTGGGGCGCCTACCTGGACTCGACCATGGACCGCTTCGCCGACGCCGCCGTGTTCGGCGGGTTGGCCATGTGGTGGGCGCGCAGTGGTGACAACAACCTGCTCGCGGCGCTGGCCATCTACAACCTCGCCACCGGCTCGTTCGTCTCCTACGCCCGGGCCCGCGCGGAGAGCCTGGGCATGCAGGCCACGGTGGGCATGGCCGAACGCGCCGATCGGTTGGTGCTGGTGCTGGTGGCCACCGGATTGGATGGCCTGGGCGTGCCGGGCGTGCTGCGCCTTGCGCTGATCATCTGCGCCGTGGCCAGCACGATCACCACTATCCAGCGCATTTGGGCGGTGCGTGGGCAGGCCATGGCGTTGTCCGCGGAGGACGCCGCGGTCCGGGTCGCCAAGGACAAGAAGACCTACAACCGCAAGGGACCGACCGTCGCCGGTAGCGAGGCGACCACCGGGGTGACTCCCGGATGACGGTGGATCTTCGTTCGGCGTCCACCGCGACAGCGGAGACCGCGACGCTGCTGGAACGCGCGGTGACCCCGGCGTATCTGGCCGGATGGCGCACCGTGCGCAAGCTGCCGGAGCCGCTGGCCGACCGGATGTTCCGACGCATCGCGGACACGCTGTGGGCCCGGCGCGGTCGTGGTGTGGTGCAGTTGGAGCGCAACCTCGCCCGGGTGCTGGACCTGCCGGTGGACGACCCGGTGGTGCGCGAGCGCAGCCGGGAGGGCATGCGCTCCTACCTGCGCTACTGGGCAGAGAGTTTCCGGTTGCCCGCCTGGGACACCGAGCAGGTGCTGCGCCGGGTGCGCCCGGAGGGCGAGGAGCACCTGGACGCCGAGCACGCCGTCGGCATCGGCGTGGTGCTCGCGTTGCCGCACTGCGCGAACTGGGACCTGGCCGGCAGCTGGCTGACCGCCCGCGGGATGCCGTTCACCACCGCCGCGGAACGGCTGCGCCCGGCCGCGCTGTACGACGCCTTCGTTTCCTACCGCACCCGGCTGGGCATGGAGGTGCTGGCGCTGGACCCGGGCAACGGGATATCGGTGTTCGGCACGCTGTCCGGCCGGCTGCGTGAGGGCAAGGTGGTCTGTCTGGTGGCCGATCGCGACCTCACCTCCAGCGGCCTCGAGGTCGACTTCTTCGGCGCCCCGGCGCGCATGCCGGCCGGTCCGGCCGCGCTGTCCGTGGGCACCGGGGCAGCGCTGTTGCCGGTCACCCTCTGGTACGAGGACCGGGCCATGCGGTTGCACATCCACCCGCGCATTCCCCAGCCGACCGTGGGGTCGCGCAGTGAGCGGATCGCCGCGATGACCCAAGAACTGGCCGGGGTGTTCCAGGAGTCGATCACCGCACATCCGGCCGATTGGCACATGCTGCAACGGATCTGGGTCGAGGACCTGAGGCTGCGTCACCGCAGCGCGTCCCGGTAGGGCGGGCGTGCGCGTCGGTTTGG
The DNA here is from genome assembly GCA_036493475.1 of Sporichthyaceae bacterium. Lineage (NCBI taxonomy): Bacteria > Bacillati > Actinomycetota > Actinomycetes > Sporichthyales > Sporichthyaceae > Sporichthyaceae bacterium. The sequence goes on from DASXPS010000065.1 coordinate 13,669, forward strand.
TCTGCCCCTACTCCTGGGACGTCCCGGGCGGGGTTCAGGCGCACATCCACGACTTGGCCCTGGCGCTGCTGGACCTGGGTCATCAGGTGTCGGTGTTGGCGCCCGTCGACGAGGATGCGGTCCCCGCCCTACCGGAGTGGGTGGTGCCCGCCGGGCGCGCGGTGCCGGTGCCGTTCAACGGTTCGGTGGCCCGGTTGGCGTTCGGACCGGTGACCAAGGCCCGGGTCCGGCGTTGGGTGCGCGACGGCAATTTCGACGTGCTGCACGTGCACGAGCCGACCGTGCCCAGCCTGTCGGTCTTGGCCTGTTGGGGTGCCACCGGCCCGATCGTAGGAACGTTCCACATGGCCAACGAACGCTCCCGCGCCATGGCCGCCGCGCACGCGGTGCTGCAACCGTTCCTGGAGAAGATCAATGCGCGGATCGCGGTCTCCGAGCCGGCCCGACGCACGCTGGTCGAGCATCTGGGCGGGGACGCGATTCTGATCCCGAACGGGGTCGCCGTGCACCGATTCGCGAGTGCCGAACCGTTGCCGGGCTGGCCCGCCCCGGGGAATGAGCACGGTGGTGGGGCGCTCGGTTTCCTCGGCCGTTTCGACGAACCGCGCAAGGGCTTCGACGTGCTGATCGCGGCGATGGAACGGCTGGTGGTCGACCGCCCGGGGTTGCGGTTGCTGGTGGCCGGGCCCGGGGAGCAGGAGACGGCGTTGGCCGCGATGTCCCCGGCGGTGCGCGAACGGGTCACCATGCTCGGGTTGGTCAGTGAGACCGACAAGGCGCGGATGTTGCGCTCGGTGGACCTCTACATCGCCCCGAACACCGGCGGGGAGAGCTTCGGGATCATCCTCACCGAGGCGATGGCCGCGGGCACCGCGGTGGTCGCCGCTGACCTGGACGCTTTCCGTCGGGTCCTGGACGACGGCGCGGTCGGCGCCCTGGTCGAGGTCGGCAACCCGGACGCGTTGGCGGTCGGCATCGGCGAGTTGTTGGATGATCCGCCACGCCGTGCCGCGCAGGCTGCGGCCGCTGCGGCCTCGGTGCGCCGGTACGACTGGGCGCAGGTCGCCGCAGACGTGGTGGCCGTCTACGAAACCGTGACAGCGGGTGCCGCCGGCGTTGCCGAGGACACCCGCGCGGGGCGGCTTGCCCGGCTGGTCGGCCTGGCCGGCGGCTGACCGACCGTGCTCGAGGTTGCCTCGTTCGTGCTGATCCTGCTGTTGGCCGGGTTCTACCTGAGCTGGACAGCCGGGCGCATCGACCAATTGCACCACCGCATCGAGGTGGGCCGCGCCGCGTTGGACGCCCAGCTCGTCCGGCGGTCCGCGGTGTCCATGGAGTTGGGCACCTGTGGGCTGCTCGACCCCGCTGCCGCGATGCTCATCGCCGCGGCTGCGCACGCGGCCCGCTCCTGCGCGGAGCAGGACCGGGAACTGGCCGAGTCCGATCTCTCCCGGGCATTGCGCGCCGCCCTGGACCAACCCGGCCAGGCCGCGGAGCTGCGGTCCGACCGGGGCGGGGAGGAGCTGCTCACCGAACTGGACGCGGCCGCCCGCCGCGTGGTGATGGCCCGGCGCTTCCACAACGACGCGGTGCGCGCCACTCGGGCGGTGCGCCGCAAACGCCACGTCCGCTATTTGCGGTTGGCCGGGCATGCCGCGGAGCCGACGACCGTTGAGTTCGACGACGAGCCCCCCGAGTGCCTCGCCCGCACCCTCTGACCCCGTCCTTGTCCGGGGTTTCGGGGTATCAGCACGCTTTGATGGCCCGAAATGCCGGACGAAGTTGGAGTGGGGGCGCTCGCTTAGACTGGGCGCGTCAACTCTCGAGCATTGAAAGGCCCGCGTTGAGCAGCCCCGAGACCGACCAGACCACTGGCACCGCGCGGGTGAAGCGCGGGATGGCCGAGATGCTCAAGGGCGGCGTGATCATGGACGTGGTCACCGCCGAGCAGGCCCGGATCGCCGAGGACGCGGGCGCCGTCGCGGTGATGGCGCTGGAGCGCGTGCCGGCCGACATCCGGGCTCAGGGCGGCGTGTCCCGCATGTCCGACCCGGACATGATCGAGGCGATCATCGAGGCCGTCTCGATTCCGGTGATGGCCAAGGCGCGGATCGGGCACTTCGTCGAGGCGCAGGTGCTGCAGAGCCTGGGCGTGGACTACATCGACGAGTCCGAGGTGCTCACCCCGGCCGACTACGCCCACCATGTGGACAAATGGCAGTTCACCGTGCCGTTCGTGTGCGGCGCCACGAACCTGGGTGAGGCACTGCGCCGCCTCGCCGAGGGCGCGGCGATGATCCGGTCCAAGGGCGAGGCGGGAACCGGGGACGTGTCCAATGCGGTCACCCACATGCGCACCATCGGCGACGAGATCCGCCGGCTGTCGTCGCTGCCCGACGACGAACTGTACGTCGCGGCCAAGGAGCTGCAGGCCCCCTACGAGCTGGTCCTGGAGGTCGCACAGGCCGGGAAGCTGCCGGTCGTGCTGTTCACCGCGGGCGGCATCGCCACCCCCGCCGACGCCG
>DASXPS010000066.1 GCA_036493475.1 Sporichthyaceae bacterium
TGGTCGACCAGCTGTCCTCCTTCGCCGACGAGGTCACCCGCGTCGCCCGCGAGGTCGGCACCGAAGGAAAGCTCGGCGGTCAGGCCCAGGTGCGTGGCGTTTCCGGTACCTGGCGCGACCTGACCGACAACGTCAACTCGATGGCGTCGAACCTGACCAACCAGGTCCGCAACATCGCCATGGTCACCACCTCGGTGGCCCGGGGTGACCTGTCGCAGAAGATCACCGTCGACGCGCAGGGCGAGATCCTGGCGCTGAAGTCCACCGTCAACACGATGGTCGACCAGCTGTCCTCCTTCGCCGACGAGGTCACCCGCGTCGCCCGCGAGGTCGGCACCGAGGGAAAGCTCGGCGGTCAGGCCCAGGTGCGCGGCGTTTCCGGTACCTGGCGCGACCTCACCGAGTCGGTGAACCAGCTGGCGTCCACGCTGACCACGCAGCTGCGGGCCATTGCTCAGGTGTCCACCGCGGTGACCTCCGGTGACCTGACCCAGCGGGTGGCGGTTGCCGCCCGCGGTGAGGTCGCGGATCTGAAGGACAACATCAACCAGATGATCGTCACGCTGCGCGAGACGACCAAGAAGAACTCCGAGCAGAACTGGCTGGACTCCAACCTGGCCCGTATCGGTGGTCTGCTGCAGGGCCAGCGCGACCTCACCGAGGTCACCCGCATGATCATCACCGAGGTGGCGCCGCTGGTCGGCTCCCAGGTGGGTGCGTTCTTCGTGCGGGACGCGGAGAGCTCGGTGATCCCGGGTGGCCCGCCGCAGCTGCGATCCACCGCGTCCTACGGGTATCTGACGCACGACCAGGAGCTGACCTTCGAGCCGGGTGAGGGCCTGGTGGGACAAGCCGTCACCTCGCTGCGCACCATCCGCGTACAGTCCGCGCCGGAGGGCTACCTGGCCATCCGGTCCGGGCTGGGCAGCGCGCCGCCGCGGGACATCCTCGTGCTGCCGATCGTGTTCGAGGGTGAGCCGCTCGGTGTCATCGAGCTGGGTTCGTTCGCGGTGCTCTCCGAACTGCACATCGCGTTCCTGGAGCGGCTCGCCACCAACATCGGCGTCGCGCTGAACACCATCATGGCCAACCGGCGTACCGAGGATCTGCTCTCCCAGTCCCAGCGTCTGGCCCGGGAGATGCAGGAGCAGTCGGCAGAGTTGCAGCGCACCAACGCGGAGCTGGAGGAAAAGGCGGAGCTGCTGCTCGAGCAGAAGCGCAACATCGAGATCAACAACCGGGAGATCGAGAGCGCGCGTCGCGGCCTGGAGGAGAAGGCACAACAGCTGTCGCTGGCCAGCCAGTACAAGTCGGAGTTCCTGGCGAACATGTCGCACGAACTGCGTACGCCGCTGAACTCGCTGCTGCTGCTCTCCCGGCTGCTCGCGGAGAACAGCGAGGCGAACCTGACGGACAAGCAGATCGAGTTTGCCCGGGTCATCCACCGGTCGGGTTCGGACCTGCTCACGCTGATCGACGACATCCTGGACCTGTCCAAGATCGAGGCCGGGCGCATGTCCGTACAGCCGGCCGACGTCGAGCTGTCCACGCTGCGCAACTACGTCGAGTCCGCCTTCGGTATGCAGGCCGAGGACAAGGGCCTGGCGCTCGGTGTTGAGCTCGACGCCGAGCTGCCCACCGACGTGGTCACCGACCCGCAGCGGCTGCAGCAGATCCTGCGCAACCTGATGTCCAATGCGGTGAAGTTCACCCACGAGGGTGCGGTCACGTTGGCCATCGCGCCGGTGACCTCGGGGTTGGTGTTCGGGGTGCCCAGCCTGGACACCGCGCGCCGGGTCATCGCTTTCCACGTGCGGGACACCGGCATCGGCATCCCGCCGGAGAAGCTGGCCATCATCTTCGAGGCGTTCCAGCAGGCCGACGGCACAACCAGCCGCAAGTACGGCGGCACCGGGCTGGGTCTGTCCATCTCCCGTGAGCTGGCCAAGCTGCTCGGCGGTTCGATCAGCGCGACCTCGGTGCCCGGCGCAGGCTCCACGTTCACCCTCTACCTGCCCGACGTGATGCCCGAGACACCGCCCACCGAGTACCGGACCGACTACCCGGGCGCGCTGTACGAGCAGCTGACCGGGTCCAACGGCTCCGGTGCGTTGCCGGTCTCCGCGGACCCGGACGGCCGACTGCGTCGTCCGCTGCCTGGCTCGATGATTCTGCGCGGTGACGCTCCGGACCGACGTGACGGGCCGTCAGCGATACGGCTGGACGGCGCCACCGTGCTCATCGTGGACGACGACATCCGCAACGTGTTCGCGCTGACCTCGGCGCTGGAACTGCACGGGATGAACGTCCTGTACAGCGACAACGGCGCGGACGGCATCGCGAAGGTGGAGAGCAATCCCGCCATCGACGTGGTGTTGATGGACGCGATGATGCCGAACATGGACGGCAACGAGACGACCCGGGCGATCCGGGCCATCCCGCGGTTCGCCGATCTGCCGATCGTCTTCCTCACCGCGAAGGCCATGCCCGGTGACCGGGACAAGGCGTTGGAGGCGGGCGCCAGCGACTACATCACCAAACCGGTGGACCTCGACGAGTTGCTGGACCTGCTGGCCGCTTGGGTGGCCCGCAATCCGGAGGATTCGGACGGGAACAACGCATCGAACAACCCAAACGCCGACACGGCGGACGCGGAGGGGGAGAAGATGGCGCCCCGGCGGGCTATCGCGCGCCGCGGCGGTAAGAAATAGACATGGCTGAGGAGACGGCGTGACCTCGGGCGGAAGAGCCGTGCGGGCCAAAGTGCTCATCGTCGACGACCGACGGGAGAACCTGGTCGCGCTGGAGGCGATCCTGCAGGGGCTACCCGTGGAACCGGTCTCGGTGTCCAGCGGCGAGGAAGCGCTCAAGCAGCTGCTCGAGGACGATTTCGCGGTGATCCTGCTCGACGCGCAGATGCCGGGCATGGACGGCTTCGAGGCGGCCACGCACATCAAGGCGCGCAAGCGCACCCAGCATCTGCCGATCATCTTCCTGACCGCGGCGGACCGGGACGCGCACCTGGCATTCCGTGGCTACGCGGCCGGCGCAGTGGACTACATCACCAAGCCGTTCGACCCGTGGGTGCTGCGCGCCAAGGTCTCGGTGTTCGTCGAGTTGTGGAGCAAGAACGCCCAGCTGACCGAGGCGGCGGAGGCCGGACGGCGCCGCGATGCCGACAACACCACGCTGACCAGCGCGGCGCGCGCGGCTTATGACCTGCTGCGCACCGCGGCCGACGCGGACGACCCGGACAAGCTGCGCCGGGCCATCAATGACGCGCAGGACCTGCTGCGCACCGCGCTGTCCTGACGACTAGAGGTTGAGCGCGATTTCATCGTTTGTGTCGCCGCGGCGCAGGAACGAGCGGCCCGGCTGGATGTGGTCGCCCGCGCTGGTGTGGATCTGGATGCCGGAGAACACCGCAACGTCCGCCGCGCCCCAAGCAGGCACGAGTTCGCCGATGTGCAGCAGGTCGTCGAGGATCACGTCGCGCGCAAGCGTGGTCAGCTCCACGAGATCCGGCACCCTGCCGTAATGCAGTTCGCGCAGCAGGCGCTGGCGGGTGAGGCTCATCTCGACGTCGTACTGGTCGAGGTCGGTCTTGAGTTTCCCGTTCGCCAGCTCGCTGCGTAAGCGGACCAGCGCGCCGCAGGCGGCGGTGGATGCGCCGTCCTGGCCGACCCGGTTCACCGAGCCGAGCGTGCCGTCCTCACAGATGCCGACGTGCGGCATCACGTAGACCACTGCCTGCTGCCGGCCGTCGATGCTGGGCGCATGCGTCATCGCCGCGGCCAACCCGGACTTACCGGTGAGCAACATCGCGGCCAGTGACCCGAGGCGGAACGGCGGGCCCCAGGTCTCGCTGATCCGCCGGGTCAGCTCGACGGTGAGCTCATCGCGGCAAAGCCCCGCCATGGCCAGCGTCTGCTCGGCGACCAACCCGTGCGGGGCGAGCGCTTCGACGGTCCGCTTCACGTACTCCTCGGCGCCGATGGCGCCGGGGAAGGCCTCGAGAGTCACCACAGGATCGTACGTACCCCGCGTTGGGTAGCGTCAGGCGCATGTATGCGATCACGTTGCCGGAGTTCGGTGGGCCCGAGGTGCTGACCTGGGCACAGGTGCCCGATCCGACGCCGGGGCCGGGCGAGGTGCTGCTGGACATCGTCGCCTCCGCGGTGAACCGCGCGGACGTGATGCAGCGGCAGGGCTTCTATCCGCCGCCGCCGGGCGCCCCGCCGTATCCGGGTCTGGAGTGCGCCGGGCGGATCGCGGCGCTCGGCGAGGGTGTCACCGGGTGGTCGGTCGGCGATGAGGTGGCCGCGCTGCTCGGCGGTGGTGGGTATGCGGAACAGGTGGCGGTGCCTGCCGGTCAGCTGTTGCCGCGGCCGTCCTCGATGACCCTCGCGCAGGCCGGTGGCCTGGCCGAGGTCATCTGCACGGTGTGGTCCAACGTGTTCATGATCGCCGCGCTGCAACCGGGCGAGACGTTCCTGGTGCACGGCGGAGCCAGCGGCATCGGCACCACCGCGATCCAGTTGGCCAAGGCCGCGGGCGCGCGGGTGGCGGTGACCGCGGGCAGCGCGGACAAGCTCGAGCGTTGTCAGGCACTGGGCGCGGACATCTTGATCAACTACCGCGCGGAGGACTTCGTCGAGCGCGTCACGCAGGCCACCGACGGCAAGGGCGTGGACGTCATCCTGGACAACATGGGCGGGGCGTACCTGCCGCGCAACGTCGAGGCCCTGGCCATCAACGGCCGGCTGGCCATCATCGGCCTGCAGGGCGGCACCAAGGGCGAACTCAACATCGGGCAGCTGCTGGGTAAGCGTGGCGCGGTGATGGCCACCTCCTTGCGTGCCCGGCCCACCGCGGAGAAGGCGACCATCGTGGCCGCGGTGCGTGAGCACGTGTTGCCGCTGATCGAGAAGGGTGCCCTGCACATCGTGGTGGACCGCACGGTGCCCATGCCGAATGCCGCGGACGCACACCGCGCGATGGAGGAGAGCAGCCACGTCGGGAAGATCTTGCTCGAGGTGCCGCGCGCCTGACGCCGGGGGCGCGGGAATGCCGGACGGGCCATCGGGAATTATGGGGGCATGACGCAGCCCGAGGAACCGCAGGAGGACCAGCGCGTGTTGGTCGTCACCCCCGCCGGCATGGCCGTCGAGGGTCCGCCGGACGACGGCAGCGACGACAGCTCCATCACCAAGATGGTCGAGCAACCGGCCAAGGTGATGCGGCTCGGCAGCATGATCAAGCAGCTGCTGGACGAGGTGAAGAGCGCACCGTTGGACGAGGCCAGCCGCGCCCGGCTGGCGCAGATTCACCGCAGCACCATCGCCGAACTCGAGCAGGGCCTGGCCCCGGAGCTGGTGGAGGAGCTGGACCGGCTCTCGCTGCCGTTCGGCGAGGGTCAGATACCCAGCGAGGCCGAGTTGCGCATCGCGCAGGCTCAGCTGGTCGGCTGGCTGGAGGGCCTGTTCCACGGCATCCAGACCGCGCTGTTCGCCCAACAGATGGCCGCCCGCGCGCAGCTGGAGCAGATGCGCCGCGCCCTGCCGGGTGGGCCGATGGCCCAGGCCGGCCCCGGCATGCCGGTAGGCATGGACCCCGGCCAGGGCCAATACATCTGACGAGAGATCAGCTCGCGATTGCCTGCGGCGAGTGCACCTTCAGTTGGGCGTTCGCCCAGCGCATGATGCGCAGCGTCTGCGGGTGGCACTGCTGGGACAGTTCCAGCAGATCGGTGGCCTGCATGGCGTGCGCGGCCTGCGCGACGATCTCCCAATCCAGCGAGGCACCGGCCGCCTTGCGGTGCAGTCGACGTAGGTCGGCCAGCAACAGCAGCGCCGGCTCCGGACGTCGACCGAGCGCCACGCTGACCTTCTGTGAGGTCTTGCTCAGCATCGGCAGCGACCAGTGCGGATCCGCGTTGAGGTGCGCGCCGTGCGCGGCGCCCACTTCGGCCAGGCGCTGGACGTGGATGCGCGGCCAGCGCGCCAGGTCCCGCGCGACATAGCGGATCTCGTGGTCGGCCTCGTGCCGGTCCGCGACCATCAGCAAATCCCGGCCCAGGCTCAGTTCGGCGCGGTGCAGCGCGCGCAGCGCCAACGGCAACTTGCTCACTGCATCGCCCCCGTGCTCGCTCGGGTCGGTTGCACCGGCACCACGGGGTCGGCGCCTTCCGGCACCTTGGCCAGCGCGGCCGCGGCGGTCTTGTAGAGGGGTTGCTTGGATACCGGATCCCAGTCGGTCTGGGTCAGTTCGTTGGCGGCGCGAGAGTGCTCCGCACCGGGGCGATCCCAATAGCCGTAGTGAAACGGCAGGAACAGCACCCCGTTGCGGACCCCGGTGATGCGCAGCCGGGCCCGCACGGCACCGCGGGCGGTACTGATTTCGGCCAGGTCGCCCTCGGCCAGGCCGGCCCGCCGGGCGTCGCCGGCCGAGCACTCCACCCAGATCTCCGGAGCGGCCTGCTGGAGTTCGGCCACCCGACCGGTCTTGGTGCGGGTATGGAAGTGGTACACGGTCCGACCGGTGATCAGCACCAGTGGATACTCCCCGCTCGGCGCTTCGTGCGGCGGCAGGTACTCACCCGCTCGCAGGATCGCCTTGCCGTCCGGGTTGAGCGCCTTGTAGTCGCTCGCCTCGAACGGCGCCCCGGTCACCATGTCCCGGCCGTAGCTCTCGCAGTAGTCCGGCGCCGCGGAGAATTTCCCGTCCGCATAGAGCCGTTCGGTGCCGTCCGGGTGCTCCGCATTGCACGGCCACGGCACGCCGGAAACCCGCTCGCGCAGCACGTCGTGGCTGAGCCCGGTGTAGTCGCACGGCCGACCCTGGGTGGACGCCGCCCAGGCGGCAAATGCTGACGGCGCGTCATGCCAGGCCGGGAACGGCTTGCCGTCTTTATCGCGGAAGTCCATACCGCGCGCGTAGTCCAGGAAGATGTCCAGGTCGGCGCGGGCCTCGCCGGGGGGCTCCACGGCTCTCTCGGATAGGTGCACCACCCGGCAGGCGTTGGTGAAGCAGCCGGTCTTCTCCCCCCAGGTCGCCGCGGGCAGCACCACATCGGCGAGCTCGGTGGTCTCGGTGGGGAAGATGTCCTGCACCACCAGGAACAGTCGTTCCTGCCCGAGGATCGAGCGGATGCGGGCCAGTTCCGGCAGCGAGACCGCCGGGTTGGTCGCACTGACCCACAGCATCTTGATGCTGCCCTGCTCGATGTAGCGGAACATCTGCATGGCGTGGGTGGGTGGGGTCATGTGTGGGATTTGCTTGATCTCGAGGTTCCAGTGCTTGGCAAGGTCCGCGACATGCGCGTCGTTGGACCAGTTGCGGAACCCGGACATGTCCCCGTCGGCGCCGCATTCGCGGGTGTTCTCCGCGGTGGGCTGCCCGTTCATCTGCAGGATGCCGGCGCCCGGCCGACCGAGCTGACCCCGAATCAGATTCAAGTTATTCACCTGCACCGAGGCGGCGCTGGCCTGGTGCGACTGGTAGAAGCCCTGCAACACGGTGGACAGCAATCGCTGTGCTTTGCCGAGCACACCGGCGGCGGTGCGGATGGCCGCGGCGTCGATCCCGCAGATCCGCGCGACCCGATCCGGCGGGTACTCCGCCACCCGCTCGCGCAATTCGGCCCAGCCGACGGTGTTGGCCTGCACGTAGGCGTGGTCCACCCAGTCGTTGGCGACGATCTCGTGCAGCAGTCCGTTCATCAACGCGAGATTGGTCCCCGGCAGCGGCGCCAGATGCACGCCCCCCGAGTCCCGCGCGGCGCGGGCAACATGCGTGTCCCGCGGGTCAACGCAGATCAGCCGCGGCGGCTGTGACCCGGCGAGTCGGTCCAGGACGCGCATCCACAGCACCGGTTGGGTTTCCGCCACGTTGTGCCCGAACATCGCGATCACGTCGGCGTGGTCCACGTCGAGGTAGCTGCCCGGTTGCCCGTCGCAGGCGAAGCTCTCCTTCAACGCGGCCGCCGCGGTTGCCGTGCACAGCCGGGTGTTGCCGTCCATGTGATTGGTGCCGATCGCGCCGTGCCCGATCGCGGCCAGCGTGAAGTATTCCTCGGCGAACAGCTGCCCGGAGGTATAGAAAGCGATGGCGGACGGGCCGTGGGTACCCAGCAGATCCTTGGATTGAGCCACGATGCGATTCATCGCGGTGTCCCAGTCGCACCGCACCAGCCGTCCGCCCTGGCGGATCAATGGCTGGGTGAGCCGGTCCGGGGACGCGTTCGCCTGCCAGCCGTAGAGGTCTTTCGGGCCCAGCCGCCCGCGGTTGACGATGTCGTCCGCGCGCCCGCGCACCCCGACGATCTTCCCGTCCCGCACCGCAATGTCCATCGCATCGCCGTTGGAGTGCAGCAGGGATGCGGTGCGCACCCAGCGCTGCACATCCGCCTCGGTCACGCCCTCGGCCAGGTGCATGTCCACCCGAGCCGGCCACGATTCGCCGGGCCCGTACGGCGTGCGGCCGCCCCAGATATCGGCGATGGCGTTGCGGTCGTTGGTCATGTTCTCGGACTACCCGGCGCCCCGTCGCGCAATGCCTGCGCCGAACAGCTGCTCCAGCACCACGGCGACGCCGTCCTCGTCGTTGCTCGGTGCCCGACGCGCGATGGCCGCGAGCACGTCCGGATGAGCATTGGCCATGGCGTACGGCCGGCCCGCCCAGGCCAGCATCGGCAGGTCGTTGAGCATGTCCCCGAAGGCCACCACGTCGGCCGCCTCGATGTCGTGCTGCGCACACAACCGGGCCAGCGCACTGGCCTTGCTGACCCCGGCCGCGGACAGCTCCAGCAATCCGGGACCCACCGGGGTGGAGTGGGTGACCTCGGCCAACCCGGCGAAGACCTCGCCGACCGCGGCCAACAGGTCCTCGGAGTCCCGCTGCGGATGCCGCACCAGCAGCTTCGCCACCGGGACGCCGACCAACTCCTCCGGCGCCACCTCACGCACCGCCGTGGTGCGGTGCTGCGGCGGTACCGGGTAGCCGGTGTCGTGCCAGAAACCGCCCACATGCTCGATGGCGAAGGTCACCCCGTCGACCAGTCCGCGCAGGTCGGCAACGATCCGCGCCAGCACCTCCGGTGCGATCAGGTCGGATTCCACGACCTCGTTGGTGTGCAGGTCATAGACCAGGGCGCCGTTGGCGCAGATCGCCAACCCGCGGTGGTCGACCTGGTCCACCACCGGCGCCAGCCACCGCGGCGGCCGCCCGGTCACCAGCACCAGCAGTGCGCCGGCCGCCTCCACCGCGGCCAACGCCGCCCGGGTGCGTGCGGAGATGGTGAGGTCGGTGCGCAGCAGCGTGCCGTCCAGGTCGCAGGCGACAGCGCGGGGACTATTCACAGCCCCTGGAGGTTACCCACCGGAGACCGCGCTGCCGTCAACGCGAGCAAGCTCGCGCAAGCTCGCGCTGCCCTCGCCTCAGTCGCGTGTTCCTCGGCAGGCCTCGTCAACACGCTCAATCGGCTCGGCAACGCGAGCAAGCTCGCGCTGCCCTCGCCTCAGTCGCGTGTAGCGTCACGCCGTGGGCCCCGACCTGCTACGACTCGCGCGCCGCCTGGCGGCGCCCGCCGTCGTGTTGACCGTGGCGGTGTGCCTGGCCGGCGCCGCGCTGCACCACTGGTCGGGGCCATATTGGCCGTACGAGGCGCGCCACCACTGGCGCGTGGTGGCGCACGGTGCCGAGGGCTTGGGCGCCGTGTCCGTGGCCGCCCCACCCACCGTGCTGCTGGTGGCGGGCATGCGGGTGGGCTACCGACGTTGGCGCGAAGGCGTGTTCCTGGCCACCTCGCTGCTGCTGGTCGCGCTGGCGTTGACGGTGGCCGGCGCCGCGGTCCCGGACGACGACTTCCCGGCCACCGCCACCGCGTTGGCCGCCGCCACCTACGGCGCGGTCTCGGTGGTGCTCGGGCGACGGATGCGCACGCCGATCCGCCGCACGCTGGGCAGCGTGCTGCCCTGGTTCGGCGTGCTGGCGGTGGCCGCCGGGGAACTGTGGTTGCACCGGTACCCGGTGCCGGCGGTGGGGGTCAGCCTGGTCACCGGGGCGCTGGCGGTGGCCATCGCCACCCGCTACGTGCTCGGCGGTGGCAGCTTTGAGCGCCGCCCGCAGTTCGACATCCTGCCGCTGCCCGACGAGCGCCGCCGGGCCGCGGTGGTCGTCAACCCGACCAAGGTGGCCGACCTCGACGAGGAGTACCGCGCGGTGTGCGCGTTCTTCGCCGCCGAGGGCTGGGGACAGCCGCTCTGGTACACCACCCGGCTCGACGAACTCGGCGTCGGCCACGCCCGAGCGGCCGCTGCGGCGGGTGCGGATGTGGTGTTCGCCTGCGGCGGGGACGGCACCATCTCCTCGGTGCTGTCCGGCCTGGCCGGCACCGGCGTACCGCTGGCCATCCTGCCTGCGGGCACCGGCAATCTGCTGGCCCGCAACCTGGCGCTGCCCTCGGACCGGGACGCCTGCCTGCGTATCGGCATCGGCGGCGCGGACCGCAAGATCGACGTGGGCCGGGTCGACGAGACCCACCGCTTCGCGGTGATGGCCGGCATGGGCCTGGACGCAGCGATGATCACCGACGCGCCCGCTCGGTTGAAGGCCCGCATCGGTTGGCCCGCCTACGTGGTGTCCGGCGCCAAGCACCTCTTCGACCGCCGCGCGCACGTGACCATCACCGTCGATGACGAGCCGCCGGTGGAGCTGCGCGCCCGCGGCGTGGTCATCGGTAACGTGGGCCGGCTTCAGGCCGGGATGATCCTTATGCCCGAGGCCGAACCGGACGACGGCATCCTCGACGTGGCCGTGCTGGTGCCGACGTCCCTGCGGCAGTGGACGATGCTCGCGCTGCACGTGATCCGCCGCCGCCCGGCCCATCGCGGCGCGCGCATCGAACACTTCCGCGGCCGGCGCATTTCCATCACCTGCGACCACGATTGGCCCCGGGAAATCGACGGCGACCTGCTGCAACCCGGTCGGGAGATGACCATCGTCGTGGAGCCACGCGCCCTGCTGGTGCGCATTCCGCCCGGCGGGCGGGCCTTCGAGTAGGACCTCAGCTAGGGACGCTGGGTGCGGGGATCGTGGCCGACCGGCCCGGCCGCAGCGCGGCCTGCACCACCTGCTGCTCTTCCGGGGACAACCGGGACTCGGAGGTCCCGCGGCGCATGTTCTTCGCGTAGCACCGGGTGTCCGACCGACCGACGATCGCGGTGAGCACCACCCCGTCGCCGTGCTCGTCGAGCAGCGCCACCGACCAGGACAGCCGTCCGCCCATCTCCCCGAACGCGTCGTAGCGGTGCACCGCGACGCGGCGGATCGACTCGTCAACCGCGTCGCGAAAATCGTTGAACTCGCGGTACAAGGCACCGACATCCCCGCGCAGCCTCTCCAGTTCCGAGGAGGTGCGCGCCGCGGCGACGATGAAGGAGGACCGTTCCGCCCCGCCCTGCAGCAGCGTGCATTCCCGGCGCAACCGGCGGAACTGCAACTGGGCGCGTAGCGCCAGAAGCGCACCAGTCGCACCGACTCCGAGGCCGGCCAGCGCGTATGGATCCGTCACGATTCCCGAGGGTAGGAGCAGGCGCGCCCGAGCCGGCGGAGGCGCGACGATGTCAGTGCCGATGCTGAACTGGCTACCGCTCGCTCAGACCCGAACCTGCACGACCATGTTCATGTGCGACGTGGCCACCACGTCGAAGCGGCTGAACCCCGCCTCGGCGAAGATCTCGCGCAGTCGCTGCGGGCCGGCCTGCGCGCCCAGCGCCAGGCCGACCTCCTGGGATAGCGAATTGGGCGTGCACACCGCCAGCGAGGACGTGTACATCATCACCGCCATCGGGTTGTCCAGAACGTTTCGCGGACCGTCCAGGGCGAACGGTTCGACCAGCAGGATCGAGCCGCCCTCGGACAGCCGGCTACGGGCGTAAGCGGCGATACCGAGCGGGTCGCCCATGTCGTGCAGACAGTCGAAGAAGCAGATCACGTCGTATCGGCCGGGATAGTCCTTGGCCCCGGCCACCTCAAAGTTGATCCGGTCCGGCACGCCGGCGTCCGCGGCCCGCTTGCCCGCGTTGCGGATCGACTCGGGGTGGAAGTCGAAGCCGTGCACCCGGATGTTCGGGTAGGCCTGCGCCATCGCCACGGCCGAGGCGCCATGCCCGCAGCCGATGTCGGCGACCGCCGCACCGACGGTGAGCTTGTCGTGCACGCCATCCAGCGCCGGGATCCATTCCTTGGTCAACTTGTTTCGATAGGCCGCGCGGAAGAACCACTCGGTGCCCGCGAACAGGTGCGGGTGGTGATCTCCCCAGGCCAGTGCGCCGTCGCCGCGCATGGCGTCCGCGACCTTGTCCATGTCCAGCCAGAACGCGGCCATCCCGGTCATGCCGCGGGCCATGAACACCGGCGAGGTGTCATCGGCCAACGCCATGGTGCCCTCCGCGGACAACGTGAAGGTGTCCGCGTCCGGATCGAACTCGAGCAGGCCGGCCGCGGCCTGCTGCCGCAGCCATTCAGTGGTCAGCCGCGGGTTGGTGTTGGCCGCCTCGGCCACCGCGGCCGGGGACATCGGGCCGGCCCCGGACATGGCCCGGTACAGCCCCAGTTCGTCGCCCAGCCACACCCCGAAACAAACACCCGCGCCGCTCATGTAGCCGACCATCGTGCCCAGGTACTGGCCCAGCTTCGACTGACCCACCATCCCCACCTTTCGCCGGGCCCGACGTTAGCCGGTCCGTTCCGACGGCCCTCAATAGGCTGAAGCACCACCGACCGGTCGAAGGGACTCCACCGATGCTGCGGCGTGTGGCCTCGGCCGTGCTCGTCGCCGCGTTGCTGGTGCTGGTTCCGACCGCGGCCGCGGCCGCGGCCCGGCCCGCCCCCGCTGTCCCGCCGGGGCCGGTGACCTTCGTGGGTATCGCCGGACTGCGCTGGTCGGACATCACGCCGACCGCGACCCCCGCCCTGTGGCAGGTGGCCGAGCACGCCGCGCTCGGCGCGATCGCGGTGCGCACCACCAAGGCGGACACCTGCCCGTTGGACGGGTGGCTGACGTTGAACTCCGGCGTGCGGTCGATCGGGCCGCGCCCGCACGGACACTGCACGCCACTACCGGCACTGGCCGTGGTTGACGGGGTGGCCACGGTGCCGGGTTGGGACGCGCTGATCGCGCCGAACTCCCGCCACAACGACGAACCGAACTGGGGAACCCTGGCCGGCCGACGCCTCGGCACGACCCAGCCGACGCGGGCGTGCGCGGTCGGGCCCGGCGCGGCAGTGGCGCTGGCCGACCCGGACGGACGGGCATTTGCCGAGTGGGGGCGAACGCCGGGCGCGCTCGGTCTCGGCTCGGACTGCCCGTTGCGGGTGGTGGACGCCGGTGCGCTGCCCGAGGGCGCCGACCGACCGGCGGCGCTGACCACGGCCGACGCGACCGTCCGTCCATTCTTGAACAGCGGCGCGCTGGTGGTGGCGGGCATCGCGGACAGTGCGCTGGGGCAGCCGCACCTGACGGCGTTACTGGTACGACCCGACGCGCACGGCTACGACCCGGCGAACCGACCGTTGTTGCGTTCGGAGTCGACTCGGCAGCCCGGCCTGCTGCAACTGACCGATCTCACCCCGACGCTGCTGCGCGGCAGCGTCCCCGATGACCTGCCCGGCGCGGCCCTGCAGACCCGGACCGGCCCCACCGACCCGGACCGCATGCGCCGCTGGGACGTCGGGGCGCGGACCGTGCACAACGACTTCGTGCTGTTCTTCGTGGTGTTCATCGCCGGCCAACTGCTCGGTTTCGCCGCAATCGCCGCGGCCTGGCATCGCCGTCGCCTGACCCGCGCGGCGGCCGGTTGCGCGGCGCTGCAGATCGGCCTGCTGGCCGGCGCGGTCCCGCCGGCCTCGTTCCTGGCCAACGCGTTGCCCTGGACCCGCACCGGGCACCCCCCGCTGGTGCTCTGGTGCGCCACCGCGGGGCTGGCGATCGTGTTGGCGCTCACCGCGTTTCCGCTGCGCCGCCGCGCGGCGGCGCCGGCCGCACTGCTCGGCGCGGTCACCGTGCTCGTGCTCGCGGCCGACGTGGCCACCGGGTCGCGGTTGCAGCTGAATGCGGTGTTCGGCCTGTCCACCCTGGTGGCCGGCCGCTTCTACGGTTTCGGCAACATCGCGTTCGCGGTGTTCGCGATGGCCGCATTGGTCACTGCCGCCGCGGTGGGCGGTGCGTTGGCCCGGGCCGGTCGTCCGCGGGCCGGCGCGGTGTCCGTTGCCTCGATCGGCGGGGCAGCGGTGCTCGTCGACGGCGCCCCCGGTTTGGGGACCGACTTCGGGGGGGTGCTCGCGTTGCTCCCCGGCACCGCCGTCCTGGCCGCGCTGCTGCTCGGGTGGCGGTTGACCGTCGCTCGGGTGGTGGGCATCGCGATTTTGACCCTGGTCGCGGTCAGCGCGCTGGCCGTCGCCGACTGGACCCGCCCCGCCGCCGAGCGCAGCCACCTGGGTCGGTTCGCGCAACAGGTGTTGGACGGCGACGGTGGGCAGGTAATCGCGCACAAGGCCGGGGCGAACCTGGGGCTGCTGCGCGTCCCGCTGATCGTGGCAGTAGCGCTGCCACTGCTGATTCTCGTGATGACCGCGTTGGTGCGGCCGGAATTGCTGCGGTTAGAGGCCCTGGCCCGGGCCCAGCAGGAGGACCCGGCGCTGCGTGCGCTGTTGGTCGCCGCATTGACCACCGCCCTGCTCGGCTTCGCGTTCAACGACTCCGGCGTCATCGTGCCTGCCGTCGCCCTGTTCACCGGCGGCCCACTGATCGCGACGGTCTGGGCCCAGCGCTGGCTGGCGAGCCCAGCCGACCCGGGCGTCACGCCCGTTCCCCCGAAAGCGCAGAAGCGCGCGTAGAACCGCGGGATTTTACGTACGCTTCTGCGCTTTCGGGGTACAGAGTGGGGCGCGTGGGGCCAGAGCTCGGGCCACGTGCACGAACTGACGTAGCCGGTGGCGCTGCGCGCGCCAATCCCGACCGGTGACCCGGTGTTGCAGATCGCACGGCACCTCCTGCACGCGCAGCCCGGCGCGCAGCAGGTCGATGGTCAACGCGGTCTCCACCCCGAATCCGGAGGCCAGCGGGAGCCCCCGGGAAAACGCGGCGCGGGTGAGGCAACGTTGCCCGGACAAGGGCTGCACCGGGGCGAACCCGGTGGCCCGTTGGATGCCGCGACGGGACAACCGCACCACGAAACCGTGCCCGCCGCCCGCCGTGTGCTGGGCGGGCAACGTCGCGATGGTCATGTCCGCGCGGTCGGCGAGCACCGGTGCCAGCAGCGGGGCGGCGCCGGCCGCGGTGTCGCCCAGGTCGGCGTCCAGGAACAGCAGCACATCGGCGTCCGGCGCGGCGGCGGCGCCCGTGGTCATCGCCGCGGCCTTGCCCCGGTTGCGCGGGTGGCGCACGGTCCGCGCCCCGGCTGCCCCGGCGATCCCCGCGGTGTCGTCGGTGGAGCCGTCATCGACCACCAGCACGGTGTCCACGCCGGCGATGCCCGCCGCGGCCCGCACGGTGGCCGCGATCCGTTCGGCCTCGTTGCGGGCGGGAATCACCACCGCCACGCGCACGGACTTACCGGATGGTGAGCTGACGGCTGGCCAGGCCGTCGCGGGCGCGGCGCTCGTCGGCGGTCAGCGGGGTGTCATTGGCCAACGCCTCACCGATGCGCTCGCCCATCGCCTTGGCGGCGTCCTCGAAGTCCGACGCCTCCTTGTCGGTGGGCACTTCCCACACCGGGGCGAGCAGGCCCTGGCAGCGGAAGGCGCCGACGTAGCGGGTGCCCTCGCCAAGGCTGTCCGCGCGGGCCACGTGCAACCGGGCGAACGCCTTGAGCAGGGCGTGCTCGTCCTGCGGCATGACCCAACGCAGCCACGCTTTGTCCCGCTCGTTGCTCCAGTACGCCGCCTCGACCGAGGTGAGGCGCGTGGTGGGCGGTGCGGCGGCGTTGGCCTGCTCCAGCGACTGCTCGATCTCCGGGGTCATCTCGTCGGGGTTCTCCACCCAGAACTTGAACCCGTCGTGCACGGTGATCTCCAGCGGGACCGCCGGGTCAATGAGCTCCTGCAGCGGCGGGGTGTCCGGCTGAATCTCCACCGAGGCCGGGGTGGAACCGGGGTCGATCTCCAGTGCGGCCAACAGCGCAGCGGAAACCTGCCGACCGGCGTCCCCAGCCGGGAACTGAGTCTGCATCGCGACCAACACGCTGCCCTGCGAGCGGGTCAGGCAGGGCAATGCCAGCGGCAACACGGTGACCAGCGTGATGTCCCGATCGGCGTGCTCCCCGAGGAGTTTCAGCGTGGTGGTGGCCGCGGGCACGATCTCCCGCATCGCGACCAAGTCACACTCCGAGGCCATGCCCTCGAACGGGCGCAGCACGAAACTCTGCCGTTCGGCGGCACGCCGAGCGCGGGAGGACTTGCTCATCGATGGGCTCCTGACTCCTCGCCGCACGGTGGCGGGGCGCGGTCAGCCTATCCAGCCCGAGCGGCCTGCTGGTCGTTGCGCACCGGCACGCCGGCCCAGACCGTTTTGCCCTCGGCGCAGGGGCGCACGCCCCAGTCCGGGCACAACGCATCGACGATCAACATGCCGCGTCCGCCCGGCGCGAGCGAGGCCCGGCGCGGGACGTTGCCGGGCCCGCCGACCGCGAGCACGTGGCCCAGCCAATCCGCGGAGCCGCCGTCGGTGACCTCGACGTGCAGGCAGTTCCCGCGCAATTCCCAACTCATCAGCACCAAGCCGGTGGGCAGCGGCGGCGCGTGCCGGATGGCGTTGGTGAGGATCTCGGTGGCGACCAACAGGGCGTCCTGCACCGCCAGCGCGGACAGGTCACGCGCCAGCAGGTCGGCAGCCAGTCGGGCGCGGGCCAGTCGGACACTGGCGTGGCTGTGCGGCAGGGCCAGGGTGCCCGCGACGCTCCCGACAGCGCCAAAGCCCGGCGCGTCGGTAACGGTGTACATCGGAAGCTCCTCGCAGCGCGGTGTGCGTCGAGGCATAAGTGCCCGGAGTTCACGTTCCGGAAACGTGAAACAGGTCAGTGTCGGGCAAACCCGGGCGCGCTGCCGGCAGGGTCAGGCGGAGCCCGCCGTGCGACTGCCGTAAACATGCGCGCGCATGCTCAGCGGGCGGTCGGTGATCAGCGCATCCACCCCCGCGGCCAGGCACGCCTCGGCGTCCGCGAAGGAGTTCACCGTCCACACGTAAACCGCGTTGCCCTGCGCGTGCGCCTTGGTCACGTACTCGGGATGACGCCGAATCACCCGCACGTCCACCCCGGCCGCCCGCACGCCCTCGGGCAGGCCGCCGTCGCGCAGGTGCACCGGCACCCGGCCCATGAGCAGGACAAGGTCCAGATCCGGCGCCAAGCGACGCATCCGGCGCAACGAGGTGACCGCAAAACTCATCACCCGCACGGCGGGGTGAGCTCCGATCTGCGCGCCGAATCCCCCTGCTGGGGTGACTCGCGGGGCGCCGCGCAGCCCGAACTCGTCGAGCATTGCCACCAACTTCTCCTCCACCGCGCCGGCGTAGCGGGTGGGGTGTTTGGTCTCGATGGCCAGGCCAACCGGCCGGGACGCGCCGGTGGCCAGCTCAAGCAGCTGACGCAGCGTTATCACCGCGTGTTCCGTCGGATCCACGGCCGGCGACCCGGGCGGGCCGTCCGCGGTGCGGTAGCGGTCCAGCGGCCGCCAGGCGCGACGGGCACCGAACTGAATCCGCGACAGGTCGGCCAGATCCATGGTGGAGACCACGCCACGGCTGTTGGAGACGAAGTCGACCCGGCGGTCATGCAGGCACACCAGATGACCGTCGGCGGTCAGCCGGACGTCGCACTCCAGCGCATCTGCCCCGTCCACCACGGCCCTGCGGTAGGCCGCGGCGGTGTGCTCGAAGGAGCCCTCCCGGGAGCCGCGGTGCGCAATGATCTCCATACCCTCATGGTGACATCCGGCAGGTGTCCGGTGCGGCAGATCCACACAGCGCTGCGGTGACCGCTCAGAGGACGAACGGTTCGCTACCGTTTTCCGCGGCCATCGGCCTGCCGGCGGCCTGCCAGGCCGTCGTCCCGCCGGCCAGGTTCACCGCGGCGCGGCCCTGGGCGAGTAGGAACTCGGTGACCGCGGCGGAGCGGCCGCCGGACTTGCAGATCACCACAATGTCGGCGTCCGGCAGCTCATCGAGCCGGGCCGGCACCTGGTACATCGGGATGTGGACGGCGCCCACGGCGTGGCCGGCGACCCATTCGTTCGGCTCCCGCACGTCGAGTAGGAACACCTCGGCGGGCACGTCAACAGCCTGGATCTCCGGCACCTCGGACATGCCCGGCATTCTGCCGCGCCCCCAGCAGAACGCATCGACCGCCCGTATTGGAAGTCACCCCACAGAACGTGACTTTGCCTTCAGTAACCGAACATTCACCCACCGTCATGGGAACCGGGCCGGACCGGGGCGCGTCGTACGTAGCGTGCGTATCCGAAACGTCGCGGCAGCTGCCGCCGTGGTGCTGGCCGGCTCGGTCGGCTCTATCACCGCGGCCCACGCCATGGCGCTGTCCTCACCGCTGGCCGCCGACGGCGGCATCGAGACCTCCTATGCGGCCACGGATCTTGTCGTGGTCTACCAGGCCGGTCCCGGCACCGCGGCCAGCACCAGCGAACTGCGCTGCAACCCGACCGGGGGCGACCGCATCGACGCGGTGAGCGCCTGCGATCGGTTGGCCAAGCTGGCCCGCGCCGGACGCAATCCGTTCGCCACCCCGTCCGCCAACCAGGTGTGCTCGGTGGACTACGACGGCCCGGAAACGGCGACCGTGCTGGGCACCTGGCGCGGCAAGCAGGTGCGCGCCACGTTCTCCCGGACGAACGGCTGCGAGATCGCCCGCTGGGAATCGATCTCCCCGTTGCTCGACCCGGCACCCGGCACCCACACGGCGGTGCGCGACAACTAGTCGCGATGCAGCGTCGGGCACAAATTCCGGCGCCCGATCCGGGCGGGCTTCGTGGGGGGGCCTCCGGATCGGGCGCCGGTATATTTTTTTGGAACTGACTGGTGGTCAGATCCCTACTTGAGCAGCCTGGACAGCCGCCGGTCCGCCAATGGCTTACCGCCGGTCTGGCAGGTCGCGCAGTACTGCAGCGCGGAGTCACTGAACGAGACCTCACGGACGATGTCCCCGCAGACGGGGCAGGGTTGCCCGGCCCGGCCGTGCACCCGCAGTCCCGCCTTCTTCTCTCCCTTGAGCTCGCGGGTGGCCAACCCTGCCGCTCGCGAGATGGCGTCGGCCAAGGTGGCCCGGATCACCGCGTACAGCGCGGCCACCCCGTCGGCGTCCAGCGTGTTGGCCGGCTTGAACGGGGACAGTTTCGCCGCGTGCAGCACCTCATCGGAGTACGCGTTACCGATCCCGGCGATCACGCTCTGGTCGCGCAGCACACCCTTGAGTTGGGCGCGCCCGGCCCGGCCGAGCAACTCGGCGAGCACCTCGACGGTGAAATCCTCGGCCAGCGGGTCCGACCCCAGCCGGGCCACGCCGGGCACCTGCGCCGGGTCCCGCACGCAGTACACCGCCAGGCCCTTCTTGGTACCGGCCTCGGTCAGGTCGAAGCCCGCCGCAATGCCGTCCGGGTCATCGTCCCGCTCGCCGAGGTGAACCCGCACGGCCAGCGGTCCTTTGCCCGGTTTGGCGGGCAGCGCCGGCAGGTTCTCCCGCCACTGCAGCCACCCGGCCCGAGCCAGGTGCACGATCAGGTGCAGCGGGGCCGGGCCGGCACCGTCGCCACCCACACCGAGATCGAGAAACTTGCCGTGCCGGGCGACGTCGGAGACGAACAACCCGGCCAATGAGGTGATCGGCGGGTCGTAGGTCTTCAGCGCGCTGATCGCGGCTACGTCCACCCGAGTGACCGCTCGCCCCACGGCACGCTCGGTGAGCAGGCGACGCAGCGCCTCCACCTCGGGCAGTTCCGGCACGACCAGAGGTTATCCCGAGACACAACTGATGGCCCATCAGTTGATCTGGGTGTGGTGCGGGTGTCGCCCCGCCCTGTTCACACCGGAGCCACGATCCGGCAACCCGCCGCGCCTAACGTGGGCGTCGGTTCCCACCGGGACGGGGAACCAACGGGGGCGCTTCGGGACGCGGCCCCGCGGCGTGGCGACATGGGCCACGTCCGCCGGAGCGGGTCGGTTGGGTGGATTTCCCCACCGACCCGCTCTTGGCGTGAATGACGGATTGGTCACCCAACGCTGAGCGCGCGGCTCAGCACCAGTTGCGCCAGCACCACGAGCCGTC
Source organism: Sporichthyaceae bacterium (assembly GCA_036493475.1). Classification (NCBI taxonomy): domain Bacteria; kingdom Bacillati; phylum Actinomycetota; class Actinomycetes; order Sporichthyales; family Sporichthyaceae; species Sporichthyaceae bacterium. The sequence continues at coordinate 20,334 of DASXPS010000066.1, forward strand.
GACGTCGTGATACGACCAGCCGTCGATCGGGCCGTCGTCATCGCCCCAGCCACCGCCGTAGCGACCACGGGGATCATGGTCGGCGCGGGCACCGTACGGCGAGCCGTGGTGTCCGCCGTCGCTCTGCCCGTAGTCACTGCCGTACGGGTAGCCGGGGCAGTAGTGGTAGCCGCATTCGCCGTACCCGTCGTCGTCCCATGGGTTGTGCTGGTGGCCGTGGTGGAAGGCGTGCCCACCGTGTCCGGGACCCGGACCGAACGGTGCGGGCGCGGTCACCGCGGCCGAGGCCAACGGCGCGACGGCCAGGGTCAAGGCCGCGGCCGTTGCCAGCAACCCCGCAAGACGCATCCGAGCAGACACCGCAGCCTCCCCCGAGGAACGTGGAATTACCCCCTGAATTCCGAATGTCCCCCACGGCGCCCCGGACCCGATACCCGTGAAGATCAAAAAGTCGGGCATGCCGTGGGACGACGTTCTTTGCCTTGATCATCATGACGTGCTGTCAGATTTGCGGAAGGACACCTGCCCGGCGGTCTCCCGGGCAGAGGTCTGATACTCGCGGCAGGCCCCAACCCGCCGGGAGCGCACATGGCAATCGTCACCCGCGAGATCAGCTACTCCCATGAAGACCTGCCGCTGACCGGGCTGCTCTACCGGGACGACACGGTGCCCACACCCGCAGCCGGGCTGCTGATCATCCCGGGTGCCGGTGGGCTGGACGATCACGTGGCCGGGCAGGGCGCGCGTTATGCCGGGCTGGGCTACGTGGTGTTCACCGCGGACATGTTCGGCCCGGGTGTGGCCGGCGACCGGGAACGCACCATGGCCATGATCAAGGATCTGCGCGCCGACCCGGATCTGCTGGTGGCCCGGGCGGTGGCGGGCCTCGAGCAACTACGGGCGGCTCCGGAGGCCACCGGCCCGCATGCCGCGCTCGGCTTCTGCTTCGGCGGCCAAACGGTGATTACCCTGGCCCGGGCCGGGGTGGAACTCGCCGGCGTGGTGAGCATGCACGGCGCCTTGAGCACCGCCCGCCCGGCGGCGCCGGACTCGGTGCGGGTACCGGTGCTGGTGTGCCACGGCGCCGACGACCCGCACGTCCCGATCGGCGACGTGGCGGCCTTCGTCGAGGAGATGACCACGGCCGGGGCGGACTGGCAATTGATCGCCTACGGCGGCGCCGTGCACGGTTTCACCCACACCCACGCGGTGCCCGGCGGCAACGGCGTCGCCTATCACGAACCCACCGACCGCCGCTCGTTCGCCGCGGCCACCGCATTCCTCGCCGAAGTACTGAGCTGACTCAGACCGGCAGCAGCAACTCCGCCAGGGGTTTGCGCTCGCGCGGCGCGAATTCCCGCTCCCGCAGGTAATCCGGCAACGCCGCGTCGGGGTCCCAGTGCCCGATCGCCATCATGGCCAATGGCTGGATCGTGTCGGGCAGCTTGAACTCCGCACGGACGCCGTCACGGTTGAAGCCCGCCATCTGGTGCACGACCAAGCCCAATGCGGCGGCCTGCACGGTGAGGTGTGCCGCGGCCTGACCGGCGTCGTATTGCCACAGCGGCCACGGCTCGTTCTTCTCGTCCACCGTGGTCGCCGCGATGACCAGCAGCGCCGAGGCCCCCGGAGCCCAGCTCTGGTTGCCGGGGTTCAACTGGGCGGCCAGCCGGTCGAAGGCGGGCTCGCCCGCTCGGGCCACCAGGAACCGCCACGGCTGGCTGTTCCCGTAGGAGGGCGACCAGCGCGCGGCCTCCAGCAGGGTGTTCAGATCCGCGTCGGAGATGCGGTAGCCCGCCACGAACCCGCGCGGGCTCCACCGGTTGGCCAGCAACGGGTGCAGGTCCGCCCCGGTCACCGCGCCGCGCTCAGCGATCGACATGTCAGTCACAGATCCATTCCTCGTCAGCTCGCGAGACCGGCGTGCATCTCCCACACCAGCACCTCGCTGGGGGCGTTCGCGGTCACCCGTTGTCCGCCGGTCGCGGTGAACCGCACGGTGTCGCCGGCCACCAGTTCGCCCGCGCCCTCCAGGTCGACGCCACCACGCACGGTGAACAGGTGCAGGTACGGCGCCTCGGGCAGCTCCACGCTGTGGCCGGGCTCGAGTCGTGCCACATGCAAGGTGGCGTACTGATTGCGAATGCGGATCGCGGCGGCGTCCACATGCTGTGGCATCCCGGAGGCCACCGGCACCAGCCGGCCGGTGAGCAACTCCGCGTCCACCTCCGCCTGCTCGTAGCCGGGCACGATGCCCTGCTCATCGGGCACCACCCACATCTGCACGAAGTGCACCGGCTCGTCGTGCCGGTCACCGGCGATGCGCCAGGAGTCGTTCTTCTCCGAGTGCTGAATGCCAGTGCCCGCGCTCATCCGCTGGGCCAGGCCCGGGTAGATGATCCCGGAGTTGCCGCGGGAGTCCTGGTGCACCAGTGAGCCGGACAGCACCCAGGTGACGATCTCCATGTCCCGGTGCGGGTGCGTCTCGAAGCCGGTGCCCGCGGCGACGATGTCGTCGTTGTTGACCAACAGCAGCCCGTGATGGGTGTTCGTCGGGTCGTAGTGCCCGCCGAAGGAGAACGAGTGGTGCGAATCCAGCCACCCGATCTTGGTGTGCGCCCGGTCGGCGGCACGCCGGACGTCCACGGCGGGTTCGAGCACGGCGGAGGTCATGACCATCATCCTTCCGATTGTTCGGTTGACGTGTCAACCAAAGCCGGTGGCCCGCTATTCCGGTCCGCCTGCCCAGGCGGCTTGCAGCAACGCGCGCAGTGCCACGGCGTCCAGAGGTACCGGATTGTCCAAGGGCACCACCGGGGCGATCAGAGCGACGGCCTCGTCGAGTTGGTCCTCGAGCAGCCCGACATCCCGTAGGCCCGCGGGCACCCCCAGACCGCGAGCGAGTTCACGCAGCCCCGCGACCGGGTCCTCAACGCCCAGCGCCGCGGCGATCCGGTCAACCGCCTCCGGGGCGCCCGGGGCGTTCGCGGCCAGCACGTGCGGCAGCACGATGGCGTGGGTCTGCGCGTGCGGCAGATCGAAGGCGCCGCCCAGGGCGTGGCAGATCTTGTGGTGCAGGCCGGACCCGGCGCCGCTGAACGCCACCCCGGCCAGATAAGCGCCGTACAACACCTCGGCCGGGGCATCGGGGTCCTTGCCCAGCCCGCGCAGGCCGTTGGCCAGGGCCCGCACCCCCTCGGCGGCCAGCACCGAGCTGATCGGGTTGCGCCGGGTGCCCCAGAAGGACTCCACGCAGTGTGCCATCGCGTTCAACCCACTGGCCGCGGCCAGCTCGGTCGGCATGGACGCGGTCAGCTCCGGGTCGTAGACCACCACCCGGGGCAGCACCACCACGTCGGTGCCCGTGGTCTTACGTGCGCCCTCGGTCAGCCCCCACACCGGCGTCACCTCGGACCCGGCGTAGGTGGTGGGCACCGCGAGAATCGGCAAGCCGCTGGTCAGCGCGATGGCTTTTGCGGTGCCGGTGGTCGAGCCGCCGCCTATGCATAGGATCGCGTCCGCCTCGGCTGCGGTGGCGGCCTTGCGGGCCTGCTCGGCGACCTCGATCGGCACGTGCATGCGCACCGCGGTGAAAGTGCCGGCCACCTTGTCGGCGAACGGCGCGATCAGTTCCTCGGCCTGCGCACGGCGGCCGTCGGTGCAGATCAGCAGCAACCGCTGCGCACCGAGTCGGTCCACCTCCGCGGCCAGCCGCCGGCGTGCCGCGCCCGCGCCGAACACGACGCGGGCGGGCAACGACTCGTAGCTGAACGCCGCGGGGGCCACCGGGCCAGTGTTCAGTCCTTGAGGAACTGCGCCACCATCGGGGCCACCACGTCGAAGCGCTCGAGCTGCGGCACGTGCGCAGCGTTGGCGAGCACCTCGGCCTTGCAGTTCTTGATCAGGCGAGCGAAGTCGCCGGCGTAGGCCGGGTCGATCAGGCCGTCCTGCTCGCCCCAGATCACCAGCGTCGGGGCGGTGACGCGGTGGATGCGCTTGGACAGCCCGCGGTCCGGGATCGGCCACCAGTACTTGCCGGCCACACCCATCGCCCAGTGCATGGCGATCATCGCCTCGCCCGCAGCCTCCGGGTCGGACGGCAGCGCCAGTGCCGCGGTGGCCACCGGGCCGCTCGGGTCGGCGAAGACCGCCGCGGCGAGTTCGGGCAGCTCCAGCAGGTACGGGTTGGACCAGGCCCGGGTCTCGTTCCACAGCCCGATCGGACAGAGGGTCACCAGCTTGCTGACCCGCGACGGGAACGTCGCGGCCAGCTCGGTGGCCAGCATGCCGCCGAAGGAGTGCCCGACCACGGCCGTCGAGCCGATGCCGACGGCATTGCAGATCTCGTCGTAGACCAGAGTCAGGTCACTGAGGTCCTCGATCGCCTTGTGACTGTCCGGGTCACCGGGCGCGGTGCCCGGCAGGTAGGGCGCATAGACGGTGTGGTGTTCGGCCAACGAATCCAGGAACGGGTCCCAGGTCAGCCCGAGCACCGCGTGCAGGTACAGCAGCGGCGGACCGTCGCCGCCGACCAGTACCTGCGTGCGGACCTGGCCGTCCCAGACCTCAACATCGATGACATCGCGGTGCGGCATCTGTGTCTCCTCCGTCCTCAGGCGCGCTGTCCGCGCAGCCGCTCCGGCCACCAGTGATTGACCCAGCCCTCGTCGTCCCAGATGTCACGCAGCTTGGGCAGGACGTCGGAGCAGAACAGCGAGATCGAGTCCTTGGTCAGCTCGTGCGGCATCGAGCCGATGTGCTGAAGGATCATCAGATTGCCTACCCGCAAGGACTTCACGGCTTCGGTGAGCTTGTCGCGCACCGTCGCCGGGCTGCCGCAGATCACGATGTCCTTCTCTACGAAGTCGGCGTAGGTGAAGTTCTTGAAGTTCGCGATGATCTCGGCCTGCTTGAGTGCCGAACCGCTGCGGATGCCGTTGGCCAGGCTTGCGTAGTCCTGGTGACCGGGCAGTCCCCACCACGGCATCGGCACGTGCATGCACTTGTCGAAGAAGTAGCGGATGTGCTTGCTGAACAGCTTCTCGGCCGCCGCGTCGGTGTCGGCGACGCACACGAGCTGGGCGAACCCGGCCCGGTAGGGATTGCGGTCCAGACCCGCGCGGTCGGCGAACTCCCAGAAGCCGTCCATGATCCGCTTGCCGATCCGGCTGCCGAAGAAGCTGAGCATGCAGTAGCTGTGGTTGTGCGCCGCCGCGAACTTCCACGTCGACAGCGAGCCGAGCCCGGGGA
>DASXPS010000067.1 GCA_036493475.1 Sporichthyaceae bacterium
CAGGCCCAGTTCGTCTCGGTAGTTGGCCAGCCGGGTGTTGATCTGGGTGAACCCGATCCTGGGACCACGTTCCGACGGCCAACACGCGGGAGTATCGGTGGTGACCAGCCGGGGGCGGATATCCTCGATCCATTCCCGCAGCACCTCCGCGGACCACTCCCAGACGGTCAACACGCTGCGCCGTTTCGGTGGTGAGCCCTTCTTGGCCTTGCCGTGACGGATATAGACGACGCCGTAGGCGCCGAACTCTGGCCCGGCCGGGTTGTGTCCGAAATCGGCCACATCGAGCATCCGGGTCTCGTTGCGCCGAAGCCCTTCTCCTCGGCTTGCTGGTCTGTTGCGTGATGTCGCCCTAACTGGGTGTTCTCGGCGGTGGCGCGGTGGTTCTCCGGGGGTGTGGTGCTCGTGGCTGGTAGTCGTTCGTGACCATTCAGTGGAGAGCGCGAGGCCATGCGGGCATTCCCGGTGAGGTTGCCGTCCGGGCAACGGTATTGGACGGTTTTGGATGAGGACCTCCAGGTTGTGGAGGTCGCCGACGGGTATCTGCGGCACCAGCGGTTCGGCCGCGACGGCGCGGAGTCCACGACCAAGGCGTATGCGCACGCGATCGCGTTGTTCCTGCGCTGGTGCGACCGGACAGGCCGGTCCTGGCAAGCCGGGGTTGAGCAGTTCGCGTTGTTCATCACGTGGTTGGCCCACGCCGGGCCGGCGGCTGGCGCTTCGGGAGTGGTGGTGGCCGGGCCGGGCGCCGCGGCGGTGCGCTGTCCCTCGCGGATTAATGGCGTGCTGACCGCGGTGCGGGGGATGGTGGTGCACGCGGTCGCTATCGGTGAGGGCCCGGCGGGTTTGGTGGCGATGCTTTACGAGGTGGCCGACGACCGCGACTTGCCCGTAGAGGCTCGTGGCGAGGACGGTCGTCTGGGGTGGCGGATACGAGCCCGACATCGGTTGTCCGAGCCGGAGAAGGCGGTGGACCGCGCCAGTGACGAGCAGATCGTCGCGCTGCTGCGAGCGTGCCGGTCGGCGCGGGACCGGCTGGCCGTGCTGTTGATGGCCCGGGCCGGGTTGCGTCGCGGCGAGTTGTGCGGGCTGCGCCGTAGCGATGTGCATTTGCTGGCGGATTCGCGCCGATTGGGGTGCGAGGTCGCGCGGGCGCATCTGCATGTGGTGCGACGCGAGGACAACCCGAATGGGGCGTGGGCGAAGTCTCGTCGGCAGCGGGTCGTGCCGCTGGATTTCCTTGTCGTGCAAGCGTTTGACACCTACGAGTTCGAGCGGATGAGAGTGCCGGGCGCCGCGGGCAGTGATTTCGTGATCGTCAACTTGTTCCGCGGCCGGATCGGGGCGCCGATGCGGCCAGACGCGATCGGCGAGGTTATGGCGGCGGCGTCCCGCCGGGCCGGGTTGGACACCCCGGTCCGCCCGCACCAACTCCGACACGCTTACGGCAGCAACGTTGCCGATGCCGGAGCCGGTATCGACGTGGTCGCTGACCTGCTCGGACACGCTGCGGTCTCCTCGTCCCAGATTTACCTGCATCCGGACTCGTCTCGACTGCGGGCAGCCGTGGACGCGGTGCCCGGCCCCCGCGAGCAGTCCGGGGTGGGCCAGTGACCGCCGCGGCACTGACCGGGTCGATTCCGATCGATGAACAATCCCGCGAGTTCCGGCACGTCTTGGACCGAGTCGTCCTGCGCGGTGAGGCCGCGCGGCTGGCCGGGGCCCTGGACCGGGCACTGCTGGAGGAGGCCGGATGGGATCCGGTGACGCGGGTGCTGCGCCTGCCCGCGCGGCATCGGCTGTTGGGCCGCAAGGTCTGCCGGGTCCAACGATGTGTCAACACCGTCCACAACGATGCCCCCGAGCTCTGCCACCGATGTTTCACCAGGCTGACCGGCATGGGCATGAGCGTCGAGGAGATCGCCAGCGCGCAGAGCCTGCCCGTCGCGCCGGTGCCGGCGGAGCACTGCGCGGTCCCGAACTGTCAGTGCGCGCCGACGGTGCGGGGCGCGG
>DASXPS010000068.1 GCA_036493475.1 Sporichthyaceae bacterium
ACCACCTCATCCCATGGGAAGAGGGGGGTCCCACGGACCTGGACAACCTGGTATTGCTCTGCGACCACCACCACGACACGATCCACCACCACGACTGGGAAGCCGAACTCGGCGCAGACGGCCACCCACACGTGATCCCACCACCATGGATCGACCCGCCACGAACACCCAGACGAAACCAGCACTGGCGACCACCGCCGCTCGACCTTTTGCTCTAGGTGTCGTGGCCGCGTGCTCAGGCTTCCGCCGGGGTCACCCGGGCCAGCGGCTGATCCAGCGCGACCTGCTCCCCGACCCGCACCAGCAGCGTGACCACGCCGTCGGCACCGGCGGCGAGGGTGTGCTCCATCTTCATCGCCTCGACCACCACCACCGCGTCGCCGCGGTCGACCTTCGCGCCCTCCTCGACCATCAGGGCGAGCACCGAGCCGGGCATCGGGCTGGTGATGTCCGCGGACGCCACCGCCTCCGTGTCGCCGCGCAGCCGCTCATGCCGGGCATGGCGCAGGTGATACGTCGCGCCCTCGGCGTGCACCCACCAGCCGTCGGGCACCACGGCCACCGGGTGCACGGTACGCAGGCCGTCGCGCTCCACCGCCACCCGGTCGTCCTCATGGGCGCAGGCGAACTTGGTCTCACTCGCGGCCTCGTCCTCCCCGTCCGGGCGAATCGTCGCGACCGCGGCAGCGGGTGACCCGGTGATGCCCAAGGCGGTGTTGCCCGCCGCCGTGGCCACCCGCACCAGGTACGGGGCGGGGTCACCCAGCCGCCAGCCCAGTCCGGTCTCCCACGGGTCGGCGACGGCCGCGTGGTCGGTCGCGGCAAGCCAGTCCGCCGCAGCGGCGGCGAGCAGTGCGGCGGTGGGCACCGGGTCGGGCGTGTGCTCGGCGGCGATGCGGTCCAGCAGCGCGGTGTCCAACTTCCCGGCCACCACGTCGGGGTGGGCCAACAGCGTGCGCAGGAACGGGATGTTGGTGGTCACGCCGAGCAGCACGGTGTCGGCCAGCGCACCGTCCAACCGGCTCAGCGCCTCGCCCCGGTCCGCACCGTGTGCGATGACCTTGGCCAGCATCGGGTCGTAGTCCGAGCCGACGAAGAACCCTGGCCGCATGCCGGAGTCCACCCGGACTCCGGCACCGGTGGGCTCGGACAGCGCCAGGATCTGCCCGCCGGTGGGCAGGAAGCCACGGGACGGGTCCTCGGCATAGAGCCGGGCCTCGATGGCATGGCCGGTCATCGTCACGTCGTCCTGACGGATCGTCAGCTCGGCGCCGGCGGCGATGCGCAGTTGCCACTCCACCAGGTCCACGCCGGTGACCAACTCGGTAACCGGGTGCTCGACCTGCAGCCGTGTGTTCATCTCCATGAAGAAGAACTCGTCGGGCCGGTCGGCCGAGACGATGAACTCCACGGTGCCCGCGCCGACGTAGTCCACGCTGCGCGCGGTGGCGCACGCGGCCTCGCCGATGCGCGCGCGGGTGGCCGCGTCCAGCATCGGCGACGGGGCTTCCTCAATGACCTTCTGGTGGCGGCGCTGCAGGCTGCACTCGCGTTCGCCGAGGTGGATCACGTTGCCGTGGGTGTCGGCGAGCACCTGTACCTCGATGTGCCGCGGGGAGGTGACGAACCGCTCGACGAACAGGGTGTCGTCGCCGAAAGCGGTGCGGGATTCGCGGCGTGAGGAGTCCAACGCGGGCTGCAGTTCGGCGGTCTTGGTGACCACCCGCATGCCCTTGCCGCCGCCACCGGCGGACGGCTTGATCAGCACGGGATAGCCGACCTGTTCGGCGGCCTCGATCAGGTCCGCGTCCGACATGCCCGGCCGGGCCACGCCGGGCACCACCGGCACGCCATTGGCCACCACGGTGTTCTTCGCGGTGATCTTGTCGCCCATCACCGCGATGGCGTTGGCGGGCGGGCCGACGAAGATGATGCCGCGCTCGGTCAGAGCCGCGGCGAAGGCGGCGTTCTCGGAGAGGAACCCGTAGCCGGGGTGCACCGCGTCCGCGCCGGTCGCCTCGCACGCCGCCAACAGCCGCGGCACCGACAGGTAGCTGGCCGAGGCGGCGGCGGGGCCGAGGCGGTAGGCCACGTCGGCCTCGTGCACATGCCGGGCATCGGCATCGGCGTCGGAAAACACCGCGGCGGCGCGCAGCCCCATGGCGTGCACGGTGCGGATGATCCGCACCGCGATCTCGCCACGGTTGGCGACCAGCACGGTGCGGAACGGTCGAATCTTCTCTGACATGCCCTCACATCCGGAAGACGCCGTAGGAAACTCCCTCGAGGGGCGCACGGGAGCACACCGTCAGCGCCAGCCCCAACACGGTGCGGGTCTCCGCCGGGTCGATGATCCCGTCGTCCCACAGCCGCGCGGTCGAGTAGTACGGGTTGCCCTGGTGCTCGTACTGGTCGCGGATCGGGGCCTTGAAGGCCTCGGCCTCCTCCGCGCTCCACGTGCCGCCCTTGGCCTCGACCTGCTCCCCGCGCACCGTGGACAGCACCGAGGCGGCCTGCTCGCCGCCCATCACCGAGATGCGGGCGTTCGGCCACATCCAGAGGAACCGGGGTGAGTAGGCCCGCCCGCACATCGAGTAGTTGCCCGCGCCGAATGATCCGCCGATCACCACGGTCAGCTTGGGCACCCGGGCGCAGGCCACCGCGGTGACCATCTTGGCGCCGTGCTTGGCGATGCCGCCCGCCTCGTAGGCGCGGCCCACCATGAACCCGGTGATGTTCTGCAGGAACAACAACGGGATCTTCCGCTTGTCGCACAACTCGATGAAGTGCGCGCCCTTCTGCGCGGACTCCCCGAACAGCACGCCGTTGTTGGCGATGACCCCGACCGGGTGCCCGTGCAGCCGGGCGAAGGTGGTCACCAGGGTGGTGCCGTACTCGGCCTTGAACTCCTGATGCTCACCGCCGTCGGCGAGGATCTCGATGACCTTGTGCACGTCGTAGGGGATGCGCGGGTCGCTGGGCACCACGTCGTAGAGGTCGCTCTGTGGCCGGCGCGCGGCGACGGTCTCGGCGCGCGACCAGGCCGGGGCGTCCGGCGGGCCGAGGGTGGCGATCGAGCCGCGGACGATTTCCAGCGCGTGCAGGTCGTCCTCGGCGAGGTGGTCGGTGACCCCGGAGGTGCGCGAGTGCAGCAGGCCGCCGCCGAGGTCCTCGGCGGTGACGATCTCCCCGGTCGCCGCCTTCACCAGCGGCGGCCCGCCGAGGAAGATCGTGCCCTGGTTGCGCACGATCACGGCCTCGTCGGACATGGCCGGCACGTAGGCGCCGCCGGCGGTGCACGAGCCCATCACCGCCGCGATCTGCGGGATGCCGATCGAGCTCATCGTGGCCTGGTTGTAGAAGATCCGGCCGAAGTGCTCGCGGTCCGGGAACACCTCGTCCTGGCGCGGCAGGAACGCGCCGCCGGAGTCCACCAGGTAGATGCACGGCAGCCGGTTGGCCAGCGCGATCTCCTGCGCACGCAGGTGCTTCTTCACCGTCATCGGGTAGTAGGTGCCGCCCTTGACGGTGGCGTCGTTGGCCACGATCAGGCACTCCCGTCCGGACACCCGGCCGATGCCGGTGATCATCCCGGCGGCGGGTGAGTCCCCGTCGTACATGTCCTCCGCGGCCAGCGGGGCGATCTCCAGGAACGGGCTGCCGGGGTCGAGCAGGCGGTCCACCCGGTCGCGGGGCAGCAACTTGCCGCGCGCCACGTGCCGTTCCCGCGCGGACTTCGGCCCGCCGAGGGCCCGCGCGCGCATTCGCTCGCGCAGCTCTGCGACGAGCGCCTCGTGCTGTTCGCGCGAGGAGGGTGTGGTCATGAACGGTCCTCCCGGGGACACCTGGGACCCACAGGAGTATCAGGGCACCACCCCACCGGCCCGCGACGGGGTCGGTCGAGCTACGCCACGCTGCTCCGTCGACGGGCACGGGCAGCGTCGAACAGCAGCGCGATCAGCAGCAGGGCGCACAGGAAGGCGCTGATCGCGAAGGTATTGCGGTAATCGGAGTCGACCGGGAAGCCGTTCTTGACCTGCATGGCCAGCACTGCCCCGGTGATCGCCGAGCCGATGGAGCCGCCGATGGTCCGCAGCACCTGGTTGAAGCTGGTCGCGCTGCCCACCTGGCCGACCGGCACCGACTGGATGATCAGCGTGGGCATCGCGGCGAACGTGCTGCCGATGCCGAAGCCGAACAGCGTCATCGCCACCAGCAGTTCCCAGAGCCGGTCGTGGCGCAACGCCAACATGGAGCTGGCCACGATCACGAACACCGCGCCCAGCATCAACAACGGCCGCACACCCAACCGTCGCGTGAGCACCGCGGCGACCCGGCTGGCGATCTGGCTGCCGATGGACAGCGGGGTGATCACCACGCCGGCCATGAACACGGTCAGGCCCAGGCCGTAGCCGGTGCTGTGCGGGGTCTGCGCCAGCTGGCCGACCGCGGCGAAGCCGATGAACATCGAGACACCCAGGCCGACCGCGGCCATGTTGGCCACCGCAACCTCGGGGTTGCGCAACAGGTCGAGCCGGACCAGTGGCGCCGCGGCGCGCAACTCCCACCAGGCCCAGCCGGCGAAGACGAGCACGGCGGCGACGAGTAGGCCCAACACCTTGGCCGAACCCCAGCCCCACTCGGGGCTTTCCGACAGACCGATCAGCAGCGAGCTGAGGCCGAGCGCGAGCAGCACGGTGCCGACCACGTCGAAGCTCCCGCCGGAGTGCTTGGAGTGTTCGGGAGCGGGCGCGGCCACCGGACCACCGGGCACCACCACGCCCGAACCGAGCGCGGCGGAACGCAGCAGCCAGCCGACGATCGGGCTGTCGCGCCGCTCCACCGGCGTGGAGCCGGGGACGGCGTAGGGCACCAGGCACAGCGCGCTGGCGGAGAAACCGGCGGCAACCCAGAACGCGACGCGGTAGTCCAGGTGCTCCGCGACGATGCCGGTGAACGGATATCCCAGACCCAGCCCGGTCGCCGCGGTCACCGACAACGCGGCCACCCCACGACCCACGTCGTGGGCGGGCAGGTGTCGGCGGGCCAGCGTGATGGTGATCGGGATGATGCCGTAGCAGAGGCCCTGCAGCGCTCGGCCGAACAGCAGCTGCGGCATGGACACGGCGGTGGCGGCCACCAGCGACCCGGTGAGCACGCTGCACAGCATGAACACCAGCACCCGGCGCGGGTGCGGCCCGTCGGCAATTCGTCCCAGCACCGGGGTGCTGACCGCGCCAACCAGCAGGTTGATGGTGAGCACCCACTCCGCGGAGGCCAGCGAAACGTGCTGGGCCGACGCGATGGTCGGGATCAGCAGCACACCCAGCGACGAGATCAATGCCAGGCACAGGCCGCAGTAGATGAGTGCGGGCAACAGGACCCGTTGCCGCGCCGGCACCTCGGCGGTGCGGGGCAACCGGAACGCCAGGGGCGCGGTGGTCACGCTCATTCGGCGGTCAGTCGCTCCAGCAGGGACACGACCCGCGCCAGTTCCGCCTGCTCGGCCGGGCTGAGCCGCTCGGACAGGGCGTCCCGCAACCACTGCTGGGAACTCGCGCGCTCCCGGGCCAACGTCTCGCGGCCCTGCTTGGTGATGGTCAACAGCACCTTGCGCCCGTCGTCCGGGTCCGCGGTGCGGTGCACCAGCCCGGCGCTTTCCAACTCCCCGACCGTGGCGGCCATGGACTGCGGGCGCACGTGCTGCTGGGCGGCCAACTCCGAGGACGTGGCCGGACCGCAGCGGTCCAGCCGGGACAACGCGCTCATCTGGGTGTACGGCATCGAGTACGACGCGAACACGCGGCGGATCAGCGGCGAGAGCGCGGACCACAGGTCATGCGTCAGCGCGTCGACGGCGGGCACGGCAGTGCGGGTCATGCTGCCAGTGTAGCAAAACTCTTCAGTCTGCCTGAACAGTTTCCCTGAAGATCAGGTCAGTGCGAGTGGCCGGTGATGGAGGCGGTCGACTTCGCGGACGCGGTGGGCGTGGCGGTCACGGACGGCGATGCCGATTCCGACGGCGATTCCGACGGCGATTCCGACGGCGACGGGGAGGACGACGTTGCCCCGCCGAAGACCGACAGGTCCGTGGGCGTCGGCGTGGAGGTGGGAATGACCACCGGGACGTTCAGCACGCCGACCTTCAACGAGTCGATGGCGCCGGCCAGCGTGGCCACGTGATCCTTCAGCGCGGCGGCCACGTCATCGGCATTCAACGCCCCGTCGGAGAGGTCGGCGAAGAACTTGCCCGCCGAGGTGCGGTAGGCGTCCAGATTGCTCAGTGCGGTGTTGCGGCCCTTGGCGTCGTCGGCCGCATCGGCCTTCGCGTAGGCGACGAAGTCATCCACATGCGCCCGCCACACCTGCAGGAACGCGTCCTGCTTGTCCTTGCCCGCGGCCGCACCGAGCACGGTGGCCAGATCCTGGGAGTTGGTGTCCAGGGTGTCGGTGGCATTGGTGAACGCGTTGCTGTCGGTGCCGCCGCTGGTGGAGTACCCGGTGTAGACGGCCAACCCGGTCAGGTACACGTGCGAGGTGAGCAGACCGGTCAGGTCGGCACGCAGCTTGGACGCCGGGCTGGTGGAGTCCCCGGACACATTCGCCGAGCGCGCCACCCCGGAGGCGAGAAGCTGTGCGCTGTCCGCCATGTGATCGGCGGCGGTCTTGAGCTTGCTGAAGGCGTCCGGGGTGCCCGCGGCCATCGCGTCGATGGCCGCGGTCAGCGAGGCGATGTGGGTGACGAAGTCCGCCTGGACGCCGGAGGCGGACAACGAGCCGCCGGTCAGATCGGAGAAGAACTGCCCGGCGTTCTTGGCGTAGTCCAACAGGTCGTTCGAGGCGTTGTGCTTGGCGGTGTCGTCGTTGGCCTTGGCACCGTTGGCGTAGGCGAGGAAATCCACGTCATGGGCGCGCCAGGCGTCCAGGAACGCGGACTGCTTGGCCGGCGAGACGGTGCCGATGATGGCGGCCAGGTCGGTGGCGTTGGTGTCCACGGCGGTCTCCGCGGCCTGCACCTGCGGCGTGTTGTCGCCGAAGTGGTACAGCGTGGCCACCATGGCACCGGCCAGGTACACGTGCTCGGTGAGCAGGGCGGTCAACCGGGCACGCAGATCCGCGGCGTTGGACGTGGGGTCGCCGGAGACCTTCGCGCCCTTGGCGACGCCGGTGGCCAGCGTGAGCGCCTCGGCGGGCATGTGCCCCGCCGCGGTGCGCAGGTCCGCGTACGGGTTGCCGGTGCTGACCGGGGTGATGGTCGACGCCGCCGGGGCGCCGATGGGGATCTTGGGGCCGGAACTGCCGCAGCCGGCCAGGCCGGTGACCAGCGCCAGGGCGACCACCCCGAGGGCGGTTCGTCGCATCTGTCCCGTCCTTCCATCGTGTCCCACTCGCACAGCATGATCATTGCCCCATACCGCGGGGCGCCGGCCCTGACACCGAATCGCAATCCACTGGCCACGAATGCACAGGCCGGGCACAGCGCCCGCCAGGCAGCCCGGCGCAGCTCAGCCGGTGGCCCCAAGGCAGTCGCGCAGCCGGATCAGCCCGTCACGCATGCGGGTCTTCACGGTGCCCAGCGGGACCTCCAACTGCTCGGCCACCTCGCGATAGCTGTAGCCGGAGTAGTAGGCCAGCGTGATGGACTCCCGCTGCAGCCCGGTCAGCGAGTCCAGGCAGCGGCGCACCGCCTCGCGCTCCAGCCGGGTCTGCACGGCCTCGGACACCGAGTCGTAGTCCGGTTCCACCTCGCGCACGCCGAACCGGTGATGGCGGTCCGCAGTGGCCTGCTCGGAGCGCACCCGGTCCACCGCCCGCCGGTGCGCCATGGTCATCACCCACGCATTGCCGGAGCCCTGGCGCTGGTCGAAGCGGGACGCGGTGCGCCAGATCGCGAGCAGCACCTCCTGGGCGACCTCCTCGGATTGCGCCGGGTCACGCAACACCCGGCGCACCAGCCCGTAGATCGGCGCGGACATCCGTTGGTAGAGCTCGGCAAAGGCACCCTCGTCGCCCTTGGCGACCTGCACCAGCAGTTCCTCCAGGGCGGCCGGGCGCCCGCCCGCCGGGACGTCGTCCGCGCCGGCGGCGTGCAGGTGAGACCTGCGGTTCACCGCTGCCACGTCGGCGTCGCACCGGCGGCCCAGGGCTCCAACACCGCGTGCACGGTGGCGGTGACCGGCACCGGCACCCCGACCAGCGTGGCCCGGCGCACCACCTCGCCCTGCAGCGCGTCGAGCTCGCACGGTCGGCCGTGCGCCAGGTCCTCGTAGAGCGAGCTGCGCATGCCGCCGTCCAGCGAGTGCAGCAGCCCGATGGTGGTGGTTTCGTAGTCCGCCGGTAACGCCACACCCTCTGCCCGGGCCACTGCGGCACCCTCGCGCAGCAGCGCCTCCACCAGACGCGCCCCGGACTCGGTGCCGCGCACGTCGCCGATGGGTCGCCCGGTGCTCGCGGTGGCGCCGGACAGCGCACTGATGAACGCGAACTTGCCCCACAGCATGACCTTCACGTCATCGACGAGGTCAATGTCGATGCCAGCGTCGCGGGCGAGGTCGGCGAACTCCCGCAACCGCGGTGAGAGCGGGCCGGTCCACTCCCCCAGTGCCATGCCCGCCGGGCCGGGGTGATGCTCCAGCACGCCGGGGGCACGCAGGTGGCAGGAGATGTAGGCGGCGCCGCCGACGACGCGATCCGCGCCGACCGCCGCGGCCACCTGCTCGGTGGGGGCCACCCCGCCGTTCTGCAGGGCAATCACCCAGGCCTCGGGCCCGAGCATGGCCTGCACGATGGGCAGCGCCGTGGTCAACCCGTGACCCTTGACCGCGAACAGCACGACCTGCGCGCCAACCGCCTTGGTCGGATCGTCGGTGGCGTCCACCGGCATCGCCAAGTCGCCCCGTGGGCTACGCACCACGATGCCGTTGGCCTGCAACGCGACGAGGTTGCGTCCGCGCGCAACGAAGGTGACCTGATGTCCGGCGGCGGCCAACCGGGCGCCGAAGTAGCCGCCGACGCCGCCTGCTCCCAACACCGCGATCCGCACGGCGTCGAGCCTATGGCGTGTGGCGCTTACCCGCCTTGGCCGCCTTCGCCGCCTTGGGCGCGGCCGGCGCATCCGGCGGCGGGGCGACGGCGATCGGTGGCTCGCTGATCACCGGGGTGGTCGATTGCGCGGGTGCCCGGCCACCGGCGGGCTCCGCACTCGAGCCCAGCTTCCAGGTGCCCACACCCACGGTCAGCACGGTGACCACGACGGCGAGCAGGATCGCCAGGCGCCGCGGCGTGCCACTTCGACGGTGGTGCTGCGGTGCCCGCGCAAGCTCGGCAGTCTGCGTGGCCATCGTCGGCAGATAACCCGAATGGCCCTGGCGTTCGCGGCGAGTTGGGGTGCCCTTCCCCGCCCGGTTACCAGGCCTGTGCCAGTCCTTTGCCCCTCCTGTATGCCTAC
The DNA here is from genome assembly GCA_036493475.1 of Sporichthyaceae bacterium. Lineage (NCBI taxonomy): Bacteria > Bacillati > Actinomycetota > Actinomycetes > Sporichthyales > Sporichthyaceae > Sporichthyaceae bacterium. The sequence continues at coordinate 9,449 of DASXPS010000068.1, forward strand.
TAAGTTGGGCAAATCACCGCGTTGTTGGAGGCAGCCGCATGACCATCCGGATCGGGTACAAGGCCTCGGCCGAGCAGTTCGGCCCCCGCGAACTCGTCGAGTTCGGCGTGGCCGCCGAGCAGCACGGCTACGACAGCGCCGTGGTCTCCGACCACTACCAGCCGTGGCGGCACAACGGCGGGCACGCCCCGTTCTCGATCTCCTGGATGACCGCGGTCGGCGAGCGCACCCAGCGGATCACGCTGGGCACCTCCGTGCTCACCGCGACGTTCCGCTACAACCCCGCGGTGATCGCCCAGGCCTTCGCCACCATGGGTTGCCTGTACCCGAACCGGATCATGCTCGGCCTGGGCACCGGTGAGGCCCTCAACGACGTCGCGGTGACCGGCATCGCGTGGCCGGAGTTCAAGGAGCGCTTCGCCCGCATGCGGGAGGCCATCGACCTGATGCGCCGGCTGTGGAGCGAGGACCACGTCGACCACGAGGGCGAGTACTACAAGACCATCGGCGCGACGATCTACGACCGCCCGGAGCGGCCGATCCCGATCTATGTCGCCGCCGGTGGCCCGGTCGTCGCGCGCTACGCCGGCCGCGCCGGCGACGGCTTCATCTGCACCTCCGGCAAGGGCATGAAGCTCTACCAGGAGGAACTGGTACCCGCGCTCAACGAAGGCATCGAGAAGGCCGGACGCACCCCGCAGTCGCTGGACCGCATGATCGAGATCAAGCTCTCCTACGACCACGACGCCGACTTCGCGCTGCACGCGACCCGGTTCTGGGCGCCGCTGTCGCTGACCGCGGAACAGAAGCACAGCGTGCACAGCGCGCAGGAGATGGAACGACTGGCCGACGAGATACCCATCGAGCAGGTCGCCAAGCGCTGGATCATCGCGTCCAAGCCCGACGAGGCGATCGACGGCATCAAGCCCTATGTGGACGCGGGCTTCACCAACCTGGTCTTCCACGCGCCCGGCGCGGACCAGGGGAGGTTCATGGAGCAGTTCGCCGCGGACGTGATGCCGCGCCTGCGCGAGCTGTAGGGGCGCGCGCGCTCCGCTCATTCATGATCTGAGCGAGTTCTGTCATACGCCGGGCGTCATTTTGTGGGCTCTGGAGGGCCCGGAGATGACGCTGCGCGTATGACAGTGGCGGGTCCCACCCTCAGCCGAGGTCGGGCAGCTCCGGGTGAGCGCCGTCCAACGGGGCGTCCCCCGGCAGCGGCGGCAGCTCGTGGGCCTTCTCGTACTGGGTGAGCATCGCGATGCGCCGGAGGTGCCGCTCCCCGTCGGAGAACGGCGTCTCCAGGAAGCGCTCCACAAACGAGACCGCCTCGGCGACGGTGTGCATCCGGGCGCCGACGCTGATCACGTTGGCGTCGTTGTGCTCGCGTCCCAACTCGGCCGTCTCCAGCGACCAGGCCAGCGCGGCCCGCACGCCCGGCACCTTGTTCGCCGCGATCGCCTCGCCGTTGCCGGAGCCACCGATGACGATGCCCAGGCTGCCCGGGTCCGCCGCGGTCCGCGCCGCGGCACGCAACACGAACGGCGGGTAGTCGTCGTCGGGGTCATACGCGGTCGGACCGCAGTCCACCGGTTCGTCGCCGCGCTCCTCGAGCCAACGCAGCAGGTGGTCCTTGAGTTCGTAACCGGCGTGGTCGGAGCCCAGATAGACGCGCACGGTGCGTCAGTCTGTCAGCCGATCAGGAGTGCAGTGCCACGGCCCCGACGTCGAAGCGCGGCCGCTCCTCGCGGGTGCGCTTGAGCTCGTAGAAGCCGGGCGTGGCGGCCACCAGGACCACCCCGTCCCACAGCCGGCCGGCCTCCTCGCCGGTCGGCGCCGGGGTGACCACCGGGCCGAAGAACGCGACCCCGCCCACCGAGATGATCGGCGTGCCGACGTCCAACCCGACCAGGTCCTGGCCGCGGTCGTGCGAGGCGCGCACCTCGATATCCAGGCTTTCGTCCTTCCACGCCTCGATCAGGTCCGCGGGCAGTTCGGCGGCGTCCAGCGCGGCCAATACCGTCTCCTGATCGCGCTCCAGGCCCTGGTTGTGGAACCGGCGACCCAGCTCGGTGTAGAGCGTCGGCACCGCCTTGGGACCGAACCGCGAGGCGGCGGCCACCACCCGGCCGATGTACCGGCCGGCCTCGATGCGGCCCCGATACTCCTCGGAGATGTCGCGGTCCTGGTTGAGGAAGTACAGGCTCATCAGGTGGAACTGGACGTCCACCGGGCGCACCCGCTGCACCTCGTGCATCCAGCGCGAGGCCAGCCAGGCCCACGGGCACAGCGGGTCGAACCAGAAGTCGGCGACCTTCCGCGCCTCGGGAATGGCCCGAGCGTGGCGGGGCAGCGTGGCGGTCATGAACGTCCTTCCACTCCTCGGGACGACTCTAGAGCGACAACCGTCCTCAGCGCGATTGTCTTCCCCCTGAGCTGCGGCTTACGCGCCGACACCCCAGCGGTGCAGGTGCGGTGCGTGACACGATGACGCGCACCCCGCAGACCGAACAGGAGAGAGCGCCGTGCCCGGCAAGAATCTCACGCGTGACGAGGCGCGGCAGCGCGCCGACAGCCTCGACGTGCGCGCGTACACCGTCGAGCTGGACCTGACCGGGGACGGCCCCACGTTCCGCTCCACCACCGTGGTGGGTTTCTCCGCACACGCCGAGACCGGGCCACTGTTCCTGGACCTGATCGCACCCGAGGTGGTCGAGCTGACGCTGAACGGGCGCAGCCTGGACCCGGCGACGCACTTCGACGGCCTGCGCATCAACCTGCCCGAGGTGGCCGCGGACAACACGCTGCGGGTGGTCGCCAACTGCGCGTACATGAACACCGGCGAGGGCCTGCACCGGTTTCGCGACCCGGTGGACAAGGGCACCTACCTCTACACCCAGTTCGAGGTGGCCGACGCCCGCCGCGTGTACGCCTGCTTCGACCAGCCCGACCTGAAGGCCACGTTCCAACTGACCGTGCTGGCCCCGCGCGACTGGGCGGTGTTCTCCAACGCGGTCACCCCCGAGCCGCGGCCGGTCGCGGGCCGGTCCGACGCCGCGGCGTGGGCGTTCGAAGCCACCCCGCCGATCTCCACCTACATCACCGCGTTGGTGGCCGGGGCCTATCACGTGGAACGCGACGTGTACCGCCGCGGGGAGGTGGAGATCCCGATGGCGGTGGCCTGCCGGTCCAGCCTGGCCGAGCACCTGGACGCCGCGGAGATCTTCGACGTCACCAAGCGCGGCTTCGACTTCTTCCTCGAGCTGTTCGCCCAGCCCTACCCGTTCACCAAGTACGACCAGCTGTTCGTGCCGGAGTACAACGCCGGCGCGATGGAGAACGCCGGCTGCGTGACGATCCTGGAGGACTACGTCTTCCGGTCCAAGGTCACCGACGCCACCTACGAGCGGCGTGCGGAGACGATCCTGCACGAGCTGGCGCACATGTGGTTCGGCGATCTGGTCACCATGCGCTGGTGGGACGACCTGTGGCTGAACGAGTCGTTCGCCACCTACGTCTCGGTGCTCGCGCAGGCCGAGAACACCCGGTGGACAAACGCCTGGACCACGTTCGCGAACGTGGAGAAGACGTGGGCCTACCGGCAGGACCAGCTGCCGTCCACCCACCCGATCGTGGCCGACATCAAAGACCTGGCCGACGTCGAGGTCAACTTCGACGGGATCACCTACGCCAAGGGCGCCTCGGTGCTCAAGCAGTTGGTGGCCTGGGTGGGCCGGGACAACTTCTTCGAGGCGATCCGGCGGTACTTCACCCGCCATGCGTGGGGCAACACCACGCTCGCCGATCTGCTCGGGTTCCTCGAGGAGGCCTCCGGCCGCGACCTGCGCGCCTGGTCGGCGGAGTGGCTGCAGACCGCCGGGGTGAACGTGCTGCGCCCGGAGTACACCGTGGACGACGCGGGCACCATCACCTCCTTCGCGGTCACGCAGACCGCCGTGGAGGAGTACCCGACGCTGCGCTCACACCGCATCGCCATCGGTAGCTACGACCTGACGGATGGTCAGATCAACCGCCGGGACACCTTCGAGTTGGACGTCGCCGGTGCACGCACCGAGGTGCCGCAGTTGGTCGGCACCCGTGCCGCGGATCTGGTGCTGGTCAACGACGAGGACCTGAGCTACGCCAAGATCCGGCTGGACCCGCGCTCGCTGGCCACCGTGGCGCGGAACATCGGGTCGATCTCGGACTCGCTGCCGCGCACCCTGTGCTGGTCGGCGGCTTGGGACATGTGCCGGGATGCCGAACTGCCCGCGCGCGAGTACCTCGAGTTGGTGCTGCGCGGGATCTCCGCGGAGAGCGACATCGTGGTCGAGCAGGCACTGCAACGCCAAGCCACCGCCGCGGTGTGGTCCTTCGCCGACCCGGCCTGGCGCGAGGTGGGGTTGCGCCGACTGGCCGACGCGTCGCTGGAGCACCTGCACGCGGCCGACGCGGGCAGTGACCGGCAGCTGTCCTGGATGCGCACGTTCGCCTCGGTGGCGAAGACCGACGAGCACCTGGCGGTGCTCTCCGAGCTGTTGTCCGGGGCGCGTTCGCTGCCCGGCCTGGAGATGGACCCGGACCTGCGCTGGCACCTGCTGCGCCGACTGGTCGCCTGCGGGGTGGCCGGGGCGCCGGAGGTGGACGCCGAACTGGACTCCGACGACACCGCGGCGGGTCGGCGGTACGCCGCGGCCGCGTTGGCCGCCCGTCCCACCGTCGCGGCCAAGGAGGAGGCGTGGGCCTCGGTGGTCGGTGACGATTCGCTGCCCAATGCCACCCAGGCCGCGGTGATCGCCGGTTTCTCCCAGCCCGAGCAGCAGGCCCTGATCGAGCAGTTCGTGTCGCGCTACTTCGCCGCGCTGCCGGATATCTGGGAGAAGCGCACTAACAAGATCGCGCAGGGCATCGTGGTCGGCCTGTTCCCGAGCCACCGCATCGACCCCTCGACGCTGGCGTTGGTGGACGAGTTCCTGGCCGCCGAGGCCCGTCCGCCGGCGCTGCGGCGGTTGCTGTTGGAGAGCCGTGACGGGATCGTGCGGGCACTGCGGGCGCGGGAGTGTGACCGCGCGGCCGGCTGAGCACTGTGCGGCGTCAACGCCCACCGCACGCACGTATCCCCGGCGACGCGAACGTCGCCGGGGATAGGCAGGAAGACAGTTAGTTGCTGTGCCGCCGACGACGGAACAAGGTCAGCGCGGCGAACCCACCGAGCAGCGTGCCCGCGGCGGCCACCGGCGCCATCGGCAGGCCCTTGTCGTGGTTTGCGTCTGCAGCAACGGACCGGTCCGACGCCACGGGCTGCAGACCGTTCAGCGAGGTCGCCGGCGCGGCTGCAGCAGACGCGAGGTCCGAGGCCGGTTCCGCCGGCGTGGCGCACTGCGAGGCGAGCTGGCCCTCACACGATCCATCGGTCGGCAGCTGCACGACCCGCGGCGTCGTGCCGGGGCGGGCGACCGACGCGGTCGACACGGTCATCGTCGACGAGTAGGGGAACGTCGGCTGCGAGCCCTGTGCGGGCGGAGCAAACACCGGGTGACAATCGGGGTTCATCGTGATCGCGCCGCAGGGCGGCACCTCGGCGGAGGAAGGGCCCGCCTGAACGAGAACCAACCCGGCAGGGGCCAGCAGGGTCGCCGCGATGGCGAGAGCTTTCGACGTCCGCATGTCTTCTCCTCAGTGCGCAGCGGGTATCCGCACCCGCCGCGGGCAGCCGGTTGACCACAGGCTGAACGTGGAACATCCGGGCGTCAAAGAAGTTCACCCGTTAGGTGA
>DASXPS010000069.1 GCA_036493475.1 Sporichthyaceae bacterium
GGCTTGGGCATGTCCTTGGCCTGCGCCATCGACGGCATCGCCATCGAGGCCACCATCATCACCGATGCGACGATCACCGTCTTACGCATGGCTCCCCCTGCACATCACCGGCCGACCGCTCCAGTCGGGCTACCTGCCACCCTCGCGCGGTGCAGGCGGAATCGGTGGGCCATGGCGTGGGTCTGACCGGGGGGAGAAGGGGATTTTGCCGGAGAGTATGAGGAATGCACAGTTCGTCGCCGCGCTGTCCGGTAGCGACCTGATCCACGATCAGGTCCGGTACGGCGACAAGGTGGATCAACGTGCCGAGATCGTCGCGCCACCCACCGGCACCGGCCACCCGTTGGTGATCGTGGTGCACGGCGGCTTCTGGCGCGCCATGTACGACCGCGGGCACACCGCCGGCCAATGCATCGGTCTGGCCCGGGCCGGCTACGTCGCCGCGGCGCTGGAGTACCGCCGGGTGGGCAACGGCGGCGGCTGGCCGACGACCTTCGCCGACGTCGCCGCGGGCATCGACGCGCTGCCCGGCCTGCTCGGTGCGCTCGTCGACCCCGACCGAGTGCTGCTGATGGGGCACTCCGCGGGCGGCCACCTGGTGCTGTGGGCCGCGGGCCGGCACCGGCTGCCCGCCGACGCCCCCGGCCATCGCGCCACCCCGTCCCGGCTGCGCGGCGTGGTGGCCCTCGGCGCGGTGGCCGACCTGCACTGGGCGCAGGAGCACCGCGCGGGCAACAGCGCCGCACTGGACCTGATGGGCGCGGGCCCGGACTCCCCCGACGGCCGGTGGAACGCCGCCGACCCGGCCCGGCTGGTGCCCACCGGCATTTCCACCGTGCTGCTGCACGGCCAGCACGACGACGCGGTGCCCATCGGCTGCGCCAACTCCTACATGCAGGCGGCCCTGGCCGCCGGCGATCCGTGCCGGCTGAAGTTCCTGCCCGGTGTGGGCCACTTCGAGTTTCTCGACCCCCGTTCGGTGGCCTGGGCGCAGGTAATGACGGCCCTGGACGGACTCGTCGGCGCGGGCACGTAGACTGCAAAACGTGCCAGGAGGCGACGGCAAGCTCTCCCACGACCTGCTGCCCGGCGAGAAGGGGCCGCAGGACTCCTGCGGAGTATTCGGCGTCTGGGCGCCGGGTGAGGACGTCGCCAAACTCACCTACTTCGGCCTGTACGCGCTGCAGCACCGCGGCCAGGAGTCCGCGGGCATCGCCGTCGGCAACGGCCGGTCCGTCGTGGTCTACAAGGACATGGGCCTGGTCCCGCAGGTCTTCGACGAGTCCACGCTGAACTCGCTGCGCGGGCACGTCGCGATTGGCCACACCCGTTACTCCACCACCGGTGGTTCCCGGTGGGAGAACGCCCAGCCGACGTTTCGCTCCACCCCGACCGGCTCGGCGGCGCTGGCGCACAACGGCAACCTGACCAACACCGGCGAGCTGGCCAAGATGGCGGAGAACGCTTGCAACCTGGACCGGGAGCGGCTGCGCCGGCAGGGCGGCGCGGCGCCCACCACGGACACCGATTTGGTCACCGAACTGCTCGCCACGCACCCCAGCCGTTCGCTGGAGGCGGCGGCGATGGACCTGCTGCCGCAGCTGCGCGGGGCGTACTGCTTCGTGTTCATGGACGAGTCCACCCTCTACGCCGCCCGCGACCCGCAGGGCATCCGTCCGCTGGTGCTGGGCAAGCTCGACCGCGGCTGGGTGATCGCCTCGGAGAGCGCCGCGCTGGACATTGTCGGCGCCGCCCGGGTGCGCGAGATCGAGCCCGGTGAGCTGATCGCGATCGACGAGGCCGGGCTGCGCTCGCAGCGCTTCGCCGAGCCCGCGCCCAAGGGCTGCGTGTTCGAGTACGTGTACCTGGCCCGTCCGGACACCGAGATCTCCGGGCGCAACGTGCATGCCGCGCGCGCCGAGATGGGCCGCCAACTCGCCCGCGAGGCCCCGGTCGAGGCGGATCTGGTGATCGCCACCCCGGAGTCCGGCACCCCGGCCGCGATCGGCTACGCCCAGCAGTCCGGCATCCCGTACGCGCAGGGCCTGGTCAAGAACTCCTACGTCGGGCGCACCTTCATCCAGCCCTCGCAGACCATCCGCCAGCTGGGCATCCGGCTGAAGCTGAACCCGCTGCGCGAGGTGATCGAGGGCAAGCGGCTGATTGTCGTCGACGACTCCATCGTGCGTGGCAACACCCAGCGGGCACTGGTACGCATGCTGCGCGAGGCCGGGGCCCGCGAGGTGCACATCCGCATCTCCTCCCCGCCGGTGATGTGGCCCTGCTTCTACGGCATCGACTTCGCCACCCGCGCCGAACTGATCGCGGCCGGGCTGTCGGTGGACGAGATCCGGGCCTCGGTGGGCGCGGACTCGCTCGCCTACATCTCGCTGGACGGCCTGATCGAGGCGACCACGGTGCCGCCGGACAAGCTCTGCACGGCCTGCTTCACCGGGCAGTACCCGATCGACCTGCCCGACCCGGAGCTGCTGGGCAAGCACGTGCTCGAGGTCGGTCCATCCATCCAACTGCCGACCCACGAAGTGCCCACCACCTCCGTTGCGTCCGACGAAGCGAGCGCTATAGGCCACCGTTCGTCGGACGCTACGGCCTCGCGCCCGGCCACCACGTGACCGACGGCGTCACCTACGCCGCGGCCGGCGTGGACATCGACGCGGGCGACCGGGCCGTCCAATTGATGAAGGCCTCCATCGCCCGGGCCGGTCGCCCCGAGGTGTTCGGTGGCATCGGCGGGTTCGCCGGGCTGTTCCGCGCCGACGCCCTGAAGCACATGACCGCCCCGCTGCTGGCCACCGCCACCGACGGGGTCGGTACCAAGGTCGCCGTCGCGCAACGGATGGACGTGCACGACACCGTCGGCATCGACCTGGTCGCGATGGTGATGGACGACCTGGTGGTGTGCGGGGCCGAGCCGCTGTTCATGACCGACTACATCGCCTGCGGCAAGGTGGTGCCGGAGCGGATCGCGGCGATCGTGGCCGGGATCGCCGAGGGCTGCCGGCGGGCCGGCTGCGCGCTGGTCGGCGGGGAGACCGCGGAACACCCCGGGCTGCTCGATCCCGACGAGTACGACATCGCCGGCGCCGGCACCGGCGTGGTCGACGAACCCGACCTGATCGGCGCACACCGGGTGCGGGCCGGCGACGTGGTGCTCGCCATGGCAGCCTCCGGACTGCACTCCAACGGCTACTCCCTGGCCCGGCACGTGTTCTTCGCCCACGCCGGCTGGGACGTGCACCGCCAGGTGCCGGAGCTGGGCCGCACCCTCGGTGAGGAACTGCTCGAGCCGACCCGCATCTACTCGCTGGACTGCCTGGCCCTGCTCCGCGACGCCCCGCACCTGGACGTGCACGCCCTGTGCCACGTCACCGGCGGCGGGCTGGCCGCCAACCTGGAGCGCGTCCTGCCCGCCGAGGTCGACGCCGCCCTGTCCCGCACCAGTTGGACGCCGCCCCCGGTCTTTACCCTGATCGGCGAGCTCGGCAGCGTGGCCCTCCCCGAACTGGAGCGCACCCTCAACATGGGCGTCGGCATGGTCGCCGTCGTCGCCCCCACCGACGTCGACGCCGCCATCGCGCGCCTCACCGACCGCGGCCTGCCCACCTGGGTCCTCGGCGACATCACCGTGGGCACGGGCCGCGCCACCCTCCAGTAGCGGAGGTCATCCGCTACGGACTGGTAGGCGCCCGCTTTGACCCGATTTGCCGGGCCGCAGCGGATGACATCCGCAGCGCGCAGAGGCACGGTCAGCCGGAGCGGCGCTCGTCGGCCAGGTCGTCCTCGTCGCCCTCGGCGTACTTCGCGTAGGGGTCGTCCTCGTCCGGCTCGTCATCCTCGACGACGTCTGACGGCGAGTCGCCGCCCACCAGCTCGGCCCGCAGGCGGTCCAGGTCCGTCCCGCCGGAGCTGTATTTCAGCTCGCGGGCGACCTTCGTCTGCTTGGCCTTGGCTCGGCCGCGCCCCATGGCTCGACCCCCTCCGACGACAGATCGGCGTTCAAAAGCGCCGCCCGGCGAAGCGTTCCGCCTGGGGCCGGGCGCTGCTGGGGCCTACGGTACCTGAGCGAAGCGGTTGGCGACATGTCGGACCCGCCAACGCCGCCATCTCGGCCCGCCGCCCGCCCTCACAAATGCGCAAGGACCTCCCGGACCTCCACCGTGCGCACCGTGACGCCCTCGACGGCGCCCACCGGCTCGCCAACCTTGAACTGCGCCGCGACACCGCGCGCCGCGGCCTCGTCGTCAAACACCACGACCGAGAGACCGCGCCCGTTCTGTGGCGCCAACCAGTAGCCGTCCTTGGCCCCAGCGGCGCGAACCTGCGGCACCACGGTCTCCGGGATTGCTTTCCGGGCCTGTTCCGTGTGGGACTCGTCGGCGTCGACCTCAACGAATAACGCGTACATGTGCCCTCCTCGGGGTGGGCCCTCTGCGTCCGTGTCCGTCAGTCAACGCCCCACCGGGGGAGAGCCACAAGGCCCTTCCCCGGCGAGGCGGACAGTGGGTATCGCGGTTACCGCACGACGTGGATCGTGACGCGGAAGGAACCCTGGTCCCCGGTGCAGCGCATCGCTTCGCCGCACGTGGTGCGGCCGGCCACGAGCCGAGCTGTTCCGCGGTGGTCGGCGATGAAGGTGCGGGTGACCGTGCCACAGCCGGCACCGGGAATGCACCCGGCCCCCATCTGTCCCGCAGTCTTCTGCGGGCCCCTCGCCTTCAGCGCGTGGCCGTGGGCGCGCTCGATGGACCAGTAGGTGTTGTGCAGCACGACACGGATCCGGTCCCCCTTGTGCACCGTGATGGTGGCGTGGTTGTCGTGCTCGTTCACGGTCACGGTGCGGTGCTGCTCGGCGGCGGATGCGGGTGCCGCCATTGACAGCATGCCGGCAACGGCGGCAACGGCAGCGGCCGGCGCGAAAAACTTCATGGAACCTCTCCTCGATGCGGACGGTGGGATCAGCGGGCCGGACCTGGTCCCCCCGGGTCTGGCCGTTCCCTGTAGAAGCGAGGACGCGGAAGGCCGCCATTTCGTTCACCGGTCAGGACGGCGCACCTCCGCGCATCCGGTTCCGCCGTGTCGGTCAACACAACCGGGGAGTTGTTCGAGGGCCAGATGCGTCGCCCGAGCACCCGGCAATCGCAAGCAGCGGGCACGCCGCCAGGGCGGTGGAAGCAGGGACGCGGGCGCGCGACATCGTCACGACGGCACGTCGCCCCGCACCCACACCCCCTCGAACATGGGGAAGGGGACCGTCCCGACCGCTGTTGGCGTCGCGTCGGGTTTTCCGGGGTCAACCAGCACCAACTGGGTCTCGTCCGAGGCAGTGAGGCGTTCCCCCAGCAGCCGGGTGCCGTCAGGGCTCCAGCAGACGACCATCACGCCCGGCACCCGGGCGGTCTTGCCGGTCACGAGATTCACCAGGATCAGGCCGTTAGGCACGGACTTGACGCCGGACACCGTGGTGAGCGCCGCGTAGTCGCGGCCCACGCGGTCCGCGTCGACCTGAACGTTCAACGGGAAGTGCGCCAACTCGCGCTTGCCGTCCCGAACGACCACCTGCTTGTTCCCGCCCTCTCCCGCTCGGGTGAGCACGAACCGACCACCCGGCGCGGGAACCGGCCGCTCGTCCTTCGAGGCGTTGAACAGCTGCGCGCTCGCCTCCGTGGCGAAATCCCAGACGAAGTACCCGTACTCACCGGTGGCGGCGTCGCCTTCCGCGTTGCGGTAGTACAGGCGGCCGTCGCGAAGCGAGGGCGAGGGCCCGCGCACCTGTCCGAGGCCGGGGATCGGCGCCAACTCCCCGGCCCCCGTCACCTCGGACAGCTCGTCGATCTGGCCGTCCCGCGTCGCCGCCACCAGGTGCTGGCCATCGGCGCCGAAGGTCTCGATCCGCTTGTTCGTGGTGATCGGGTCAATCCGCAACGGGTTGAACCGGATGCCGTACGGCTCCGAATCCCCCGACTGCTTCTGAGCGCTGCCCATCATGAACAGGTCGTAGGTCGCAAGGTCGCGCCCGGTGGCTGTTGGAGTGGGCGTGGCGGCGGCCTGCGAACCCACACCCGAGCAGCCCGCCGTGATCAGCAGCGAACCCGTCCCAAGGGCCGCGACCGCACCAGCGCGCACACGCTTGACGGACATCGACATGGCGTTACCCGGCCTGGTCCACCGCGGGCGCGCCTCGCACCCAGCTGGCCCCGAAGAGCACCAGGCCGGGGATGTCATGCAGCTCGGTAGGTGCGTCCGGGTGCGAGGGGTCGAGCAAGACCAGTTGCGTTTTCTTGGCATCCCCCGACCGCCTCGCGAGGAGACGCAACCCATCGGGACTCCAGCACAGGATCTGGTAACCCGCCACGCGCTTCACATTGCCGGTGCTCGGGTCGAGCAGCACGAACCCGTCGACGTCTTCCTTGCCGCTGACGGTCTCCAAGGTGTTCACGGCGATGAGATCCCGGCCCACGAAGCTGTTGCCCGCGTCTGTCTTCAGATCGAACCGTGTGAGCTTGCCCGTCTTGCTGCGGATCACGGTCTCGCTGTGACCGGGCTTGCCGGGCCCACCGAGCACCAGGCGACCGCCCGCGGCGGGGAGGCCGGGACCCAGGTCAGCCTTGGAGCTGAAGAGGAGGGTCTTTGTGCGCTTCGCGAGGTTCCACGCGAAGTACCGGTTCTCGCCGGCGCTTTCGTCGCCCTGGGCGTCGTCGTAATACATGACGCCGTCCAGCAACGCCGGAGAGTAAGCATGCGGACGGCCGAGCCCCGGGATCGGGAGCACCTCTCCGGACCCGGTGAGCTGCCCAAGCTTGTCGATGTCTTCGTCCCCGGCGGCCACCATGACGCGCGCGCCATCCGCGGCCAGCCAGGAGATGCGCTTGTCGGTGGTGATCCGGTCGACCGTGAACGGGTTGAACCGGATCCCGTAGACATCCTGAAACAGCGGGTTGTTCTCCGCGTTGCCCTGCACGTACACGTCGTAGCTGGACAGGTCGCGGGCGGCCGGCGTCGCGGTAGCACCGGCAGTGGCGGCACCGGAGGCCACAGCCGCAACGTCCGAGCCGCCGCCACAACCGGCCGGAAGCATCAGCGCGCACGCCGCGATAACGGCGCCTGCACGGGCGCGGGCTCGCTTCGCAGTCATCGGCATGGGTGAACTCTGTCAGCGCACATCGTTGAACGTACTCACCCGGAAGCCGCCACTTGCGGCAGCCGCAGCTTGCGCCGGGTCGTTGAACTCCCACAAGCCCTGGACAACAGTGCCGTGAAAGTCCTTGCTACCGCTCCCCAGCCACTTGTGGCACCGGTGCCAGGCATCGAAGCAACTGTCCTGCCACCAGGCGTTGACCGCGTTTCGCGCGTAATGATCCACCGGCGACCCGACGGGGGTGCTGATCGAACCCATCAGCTTGCTCGCCGGGGTCTGCGAAATTCCGCCGCCGATCTCGACACCCTTGTACTCGGCCTTGAATTCCATGTTCATGGTGTAGTTCGCCGGGGTCGCGCCGGTCTGCCACGCCTGCCCGATCTTGTAAGTCGAGTTGGCGTCCGGGTAGGTGATACCGAGCCCGACCTTGCGCGTTCGGCCCTTGCTCGGATCCGAACCACCAACGCCGCAGATCTCGAACTGCGTGGACCTCACTCGCGAGTTCGCGAAAACCTGGCGGGCGTTGACCTGCCGGTAGACGAAGAACAGCCCCTGGACGCGACCCTTGTCGTTGTCCTGGAAGATCTCGACCGGCTTGAACGCGGTGAAGTCCTTATTGCCGGTCGTCTTCGGCAGGCAGGAGTAGTCACCGAGCTGCGGGGTGCTGTCCGGGTCCGCGACGCGTAGCGCGACCGCGCTCGGCGAGGTCAGCCCGCGGCCGAGCGCGTCGACGGTGCGGGTGACCGAGCCCAGATCGACCAGGAACGCCCGGTCGCCGACGATGCGCAACGTCCCCGTGTTCACCGACTGGTTGAAGATGTCGGCCAGGCCTTCGTCCTTCTTCTCGCTGTGCGCGGATGCGGCGGGCGCCAGTGCCACCCCGGCCGCCAGGGCGGCGGCGACGACGGTGAGGCGGGTCGCGGTCCGAGCGAGCTTCGCCATTGAGAGGTCCTCCCCTGTCGGCACTAATCGGGCAAATGCACCCGAACACGGCCTTAGAGGTCCCCGGGAATGATCCGGTTCCACGTTCGGATGATCTTTTCCTCCGCCGTTCGGAGGACCCCGTCGCGTCCGCCCCCACCCCCTGCACGGCTGGCAATGCAGGTTGCGCCCCGTGAGGCGATCTCGGCGCTACCTGAGTCCCTCGTGGCGCAACTCGCATCGTGAACCGCGGGCGGCCGACCGCTACGGCAGCCAGACGCTGCGCAACCGCCCGACCTCGGCCATCCGGCGCTCCGCCAGACGGTCCGCGGCCACCGCCGGCGGCACGCCCTCGGCATCCGCAATCGCGAAGACCCGCTTCGTGGTCTGGTAGATCGCCCCCGCCCGCACCTTGGCGCGCTCGAAGTCGAAGCCGCCGCGGCCGTGCCCGGCGAACTCGTCGGCCACCTGGATCACCCCGCCCGCGTTCACCAGGTAGTCCGGCGCGTACAGGATCCCGCGGTCGGCCAGCAGCTTTTCGATGCCGGGGTGTGCGAGCTGGTTGTTCGCGCCGCCGCAGACGATCCGCGCAGACAGGGCGTTCACGCTGGCGTCGTCCAACGCCCCGCCCAACGCGCACGGGGAGTAGATGTCCAGGTCCTCGCCGAGCAGCGACTCGTTGTCCGCGATCACCCGGGTCTGCGGGTGGCGCTGCTGCACCGCGGCCAGCGCGGCGCCGGAGATGTCGGTGATCAACACCTCGGCGCCCTCGGCCTCCAGATACTGCACCAGGTTGTGCCCGACCTTGCCCGCGCCGGCGATGCCCACCCGACGCCCCGCGAGCAGCGGCGAACCCCAGGCGTGCTCGGCACTAGCCCGCATGCCCTGGTACAGCCCGTAGGCAGTGAGCAGCGAGGAATCACCCGCGCCGCCGTACTCCGGCGAGCGCCCGGTGACGAACGGACACTCCCGTGCGACCACGTCCATGTCCACCGGGTACGTGCCCACGTCGCAGGCGGCGAGATAACGCCCGTTCAGCGACCCGACGAACCGGCCGTAGGCGCGCAGCAGCGCCTCGGTCTTCACCGTCGCCGGATCCCCGATGATCACCGCCTTGCCGCCGCCGTGGTCAAGCCCGGCCAGCGCGTTCTTGTAGGCCATGGCCTTGGCCAGGTTGAGCACGTCGGCCAGGGCCGCGGCGGTGCTCGGGTAGGGGAAGCACCGGGTGCCGCCCAACGACGGGCCGAGCGCGGTGGAGTAAATCGCGATGATCGCCTGCAGACCGGACTCGGCGTCCTGACAGAACACCACCTGCTCGTGCGGGGCAGCCCGGCTGAACAGCATGTCGCCATCGGTCATCGCACGCCTCCGCGGTCGAGCGTACGCACTGCATGGCACGATCCGGGACGTGCCGCCGATCCTGCCGTTCACCGCTGTGCTGCGGGTCTACGAACCCGTCGAGGTGCTCGGAGTGGACTGGGCGCCCTGGGCGAGCCGACCGGAATCCGACCCGGCGGTGGGGCCGGCGCTGGAGCGGGAGGCTTCGCTACGCCGCGCGCTAACCGTGCCCGCGGCTATTGGACCCGGCGCTGAAGGCGGCGAGGTACTACTGCTTACTCGCGACGGCCGGCAATTCGGCTGCCCCTGGTTCACCCGTTTGCGTTGCTGGCTGAGCCTCGAGGAGGCGCGCGACGGGTTTCCCGACATTGTCCTTGACGCCTTCTGGCCGCAGGCCGTCGTGGAGGCCGCGGAGCGGGAATTCAGCGACTGGCGGGCCATTAATCCGAATGTGACCGCGCACATTCGGAGTAATCCGTGGCAGGTACCGCTCTCCTGGTTCGTTGTGTTCGCGGCGACCGACAAACAGCTGACCACCACCGGAGTGCGCGCGCTGCGCTACCACGCGCCGATGGTCGAGGCGCGCCGCCGGCTGGCGCGCAACCTGGACGTGCTGCGCCGCACCGTGGAGCACAACCCGATCACCCAAGGGGTCATTGACCTGGGCAAATGGCTCGAACGCTTCCATCCGGAGGCGGTCTGCGAGCTGGACTACGGCGGTCTGGTCATGCTCGTCGACGACGCCGAACTGGCCGCGGACACCTCCGCCGGCGATGTGCAGGACGCCCTGCAGGCACTCGCCGATGGGGACGGAGAGAGCGCTGTCGAGAGATACCGCCGTTTGGTCGATCGTTGGCGGCGTTACGCCGAATATGGCCATTTTAGTTGACCAGACCTATACCAACCGTATCCTTTTCACAGACACGATCACCGCGGTTGGATCCTCCTCCGGATCGGGCGCAAGGAACGTGTTCCAGGAAAACGACCGAGGCCATCACCCGTTCGGCTGATGGGCCGGCCAGCCGGACGTCCATCTCGAAATGATCCGCTCGGACCATTTCGGACATCTGACTCCTGAGGCACCATCTTTGTTACGAGACGACACAAGGTCGCTCGACTAGGAGGCCCGCCAAGATGAACGCGCACACGCCCGACACCGAGGCTCTGCTCACCCCTGCCGAGGTTGCCACGATGTTCCGTGTCGACCCCAAGACCGTCACTCGGTGGGCGAAGGCCGGCAAGCTCACCTCGATCCGTACCCTCGGTGGCCACCGCCGCTACCGGGAGTCCGAGGTGCGTCAGCTGCTCGCGGGGTCGATCCCGCAGCAGGCCGCTCGTTACGAGAACTGAATTCCCGACGCCGACCGGTCCGACCCGCCGTCGGACCACCGGTAACCAGGTGCCGCCCGCCGCGGTGACCTGATCGGGAGCAAGCAGCGCTATCGATCACGTGCTGCATCGAGCACGTGAGACATCACGGCGCGGTCCCGGGACTCATTTCTGCCCACAGAGGTGAGTGACCGGGTCCGCGCCGTCTGCTGTTTGGCGGGTGACCCGGCGTCAGCCGGTGGTGGACGCGGCCGGGGCGTTGGGGATGCAGGCGAGTTCCACGCCCGGCGGGGGCTTCGGGGCGTCGTACACCGACTCGAACTTGGACCCGATCACGAAGTCCACATCCGCGCCGTTGCGCCCGTCGAACACCGGGTTCATGCCGCCCTGCCAGGGACGCAGCGCGTCCAGCTGGGCCTTGCCGTCATCGCCGTAGCGGATCTCGCCGGTGCCGCGGATCTTGCGGCGCAGCGGGTCATTGGCGATCTGACCGATGGTGAACCCGCGCTGACGCAGCTCGTCGGCCACCTGCTCGGCGAAACCGGCCTTCAGCGTGCCGTTGTAGACGTTCACCTTGGTGTGTTGCACCGGCGGCGGGACGTAGGTCTCCAGAGTGCAGCCGGCGCTCGGCGTGGACTTGGAGTTGATGCCGAACGCCCACGCACCGCAGCCGATGGCGACCACGACGACACCCACGACGGTCACGGCCTTGATCCGCTTGCGGCGGTCGACCGGACGGAACCGCGGGACGTCGCTCCGGCCCGGCGGGCGCATCAGACTCACGGCACCTCCCCCAACTCCACAACCCGACCAGGGTAGGAGAGAGCGGGGCCGTGCGCGGGGAGCAGCGCGGAATCGTGATCGAATCCCAAGGCGAGGTTCAGTCCTCGCCCAGCTCCAGAATCCGGGCGTGCACGACCGTGCGCTGGCGTAACGCCGCCCGCACCGCCCGGTGCAGGCCGTCCTCCAGGTACAGGTCGCCGTGCCACTCCACCACGTGGGCGAACAGGTCGCCGTAGAACGTGGAGTCCTCGGACAGCAGCGTGGACAGGTCCAGCTGGCTCTTGGTGGTGATCAGCTGGTCCAGCCGCACCGCGCGCGGTGGCACCACCGACCAGGCGCGCTGCGAGGTGCTGTGTTCCGGGTACGGCCGACCTTCACCGACGCGCTTGAAAATCACGGTGTTGGACTCTACCGGCGCTCCATGTGCACGCCCGCGGGCGTATCGAGTCGTGCCAGCGCCGCCTCGGCGACCGCGGCCAGCGCGTCGACCTGATCTGGCGTCAGCGCATCCAGGAACAACTCCCGCACGGCCGCTACGTGCGCCGGCGCCGCCGCCTCGATGGCCCGCCGGCCGGCCGCGGTCACCTCCACGACCTGGCCGCGGCCGTCCTCCGTGCAACCGTCCCGGCTGATCAGCCCCCGCTTCTCCATCCGGGCCAGGTGATGGGACAGCCGGCTTTTCTCCCACTGCAGCACCTCGGCCAATTCGAAGGCGCGCACCCGGGCGCTGCACTCATCGGTGAGGGCGACCAGCACCGCGAAGTCCGGCATGGACAGCTCGGAGTCCGCGGTCATCCGCCGGGACAGTTCCGCGTTGAGCTGGGTCCACATGGTGATCAGCCCACGCCACGCGCGCTGCTCACGCTCGTCCAACCACCGGGGCTCGGCCATGGGAACAAGTGTGCCACGGTTGTGGTTGACATGTCATCCACCTAGTAATATGGTTGACGCATCAACCACTACCTGAGGAGCCCGCAATGACCGTCACCGCCGCCGACACCCTGACCGGCACCTGGACCGTCGACGCCGCGCACAGCCGGGTCGGCTTCACCGCCCGCCACGCGATGGTCACCAAGGTGCGCGGCTCGTTCACCGACTTCGCCGCCACCGCACAGCTCAACGTGGAGAACCCCGCCGACTCGCACATCGACGTGACCATCGAGGTGGCCAGCGTCAACACCGGCAACGACCAACGCGACGGACACCTGCGCACCAACGACTTCTTCGACGCCGAGACCTACCCGCAGATCCGCTTCGTGTCCACCAACGTCGAGCGGCTGGACCCGGAGAACTACCGGCTGACCGGCGACCTCACCATCAAGGGCATCACCAAGCCGGTCGCCGTCGACTTCGAGTTCAGCGGCGTGGCCACCGACCCGTACGGCAACCAGCGCGCGGGCTTCGAGGGCAAGGCCACCATCAACCGCAAGGACTGGGGCGTCAGCTTCAACGCCGCACTGGAGACCGGTGGCGTGCTGGTTTCGGAGAAGATCGGCCTGGAGTTCGACATCTCCGCCATCCGCGGCTGACCCCGATAGAGTGGCCGCGCCGGTTGCGTCCTTCCGCAGCCGGGCGGCGGTGGGGCCCGCCGTAACCAACCGCGGACACCGCGCCGCCAACGGTCCCTACTCGTGACGATGCCTCGCGCGCCGAGGCCCACGTGTAGGAGGACGCCGTGGTCGAGCAGCCCCGCCACCCGATCGATCCGCAGCACCCGGTTGATCCCGACACCGGCCCCTCGCCGCGCTCCGCGGCCCAGGGGCCGGTCGTGCTTGCGGTGTCCGTCGGCGGGGTGATCGGCGCGCTGGCCCGCTACGGGGCGGGCCGCGCCTGGCATGACGGGCCTGCGCAGTTCCCGTGGACGACGTTGGGCATCAACGTGCTCGGCTGCGTGCTGATCGGCGTGCTGATGGTGCTGGTCACCGAGCGCGCTGCGGTGCATGACCTGTGGCGGCCGCTGCTCGGCACCGGTGTGCTCGGCGGGTTCACCACGTTCTCCACCTACACCGTCGACCTGCAGCGAGCCCTCGCCGCGGACCGCTGGGGGCAGGCGGTCGGATACGGCACGCTCACCGTGGCCGGCGCACTGGCCGGGGTGGCCGCGGCCACGACGTGCACCCGACTGTTGGGGGTGCGCGCGTGACCGGCGTGCTGGTCGCGTTGGGCGCCGCCCTCGGTGCGCCCGCCCGCTATCTCACCGATCGTGCGGTGCAGGCCCGATGGCGCAGCGCGTTCCCGTTCGGCACGTTCCTGGTGAACGTCATCGGCAGCTTCATCCTCGGCGCGGTGGCCGGTTCGGCCGCGCATGGGGGCGCGTCGCCGCACGCCGGGGCGGTTATTGGGACGGGATTCTGTGGGGCGTTGACCACGTACTCGACGTTTTCCTACGAGACCCTGCGTTTGGTCGAGGGACGCCGCGCGGCACTGGCCGCGCTGAATGTGGTCGGGTCAATTGCCGCCGGGCTGGGCATGGCCGCCGCGGGCGTCCAATTCGGGGCTCACATATTGTCCTGAGCCGTTACCCGGGTGGTTCAAAGGTAAAATCGCAAGAATGTGTACCCACCGGTGCCCGGGAGGTTTCATCCTCGGGTGGCACCGGGTACAGAATCCGCCGTGGGATCCACCGGTAACACCCAATAGCCGCGGCACGCTGCCTGACCGTGAACGCGGCTTTCCGCGGGCGCGCCCTCGTCGACTCCGAGGGCGCGCTCGCGGATTGGTGACCGAAACCGCTCAGATCGGCAGGTTGGACAGCAGGCCGGAGAGCAAACCGTCGACGATGTGGGTGACGGGGGAGAGCAGGCCGCCGACAGCGGCCAGCAGGAAGGCGACGAGGGTCGTAAGCATTGTGACTCCTTATGAATGTTAGTTTTGACATTGCACTGGATATTTCGAGGAGACGACCGCTCGCCTATCCCCGGATCACGGGAAATGGAGTCACGGTCGGAATTTTGGGCGGCCGCCCCGTTTTTAGAACCGAGATCCGGCCTTTGCCGGACGAGAAGAAGAATCTCTGGGAAGACGCTGGGTCCAGTAGTGCCGAATGTCATGAATTGACAGGTCTTCCCAAGGTTGACCCAGCATTCTTTTACGGCGCGCGTTCGATTGACTGCACTACGTAGTCGAATTCGTTCTGAGTACCGCTGGGCCGATACCTATTCGCGCTTCAATGGCGTCTTTTATGGCCGCGCGTACCATCCGGAGCAGAGGTGATCGCGATGCCCCCGGAGTTGCTGG
This sequence comes from Sporichthyaceae bacterium, assembly GCA_036493475.1. NCBI lineage: Bacteria > Bacillati > Actinomycetota > Actinomycetes > Sporichthyales > Sporichthyaceae > Sporichthyaceae bacterium. The sequence continues at coordinate 14,765 of DASXPS010000069.1, forward strand.
CCCCCGGAACCGTGCTCTGGGAGCTCACCGGGCAGCGCCTTTACCTGGGCACCACCGGCAGCGCCTTCGTCCTGCAGGTGATGCACCCGGCGATCGGGACCGTGGTCGCGCAACGCTCGACCTACCGCAGCGATCCGTGGGGCCGCGCCGAACGCAGCTTCGCCTCCGTCCAGACGTGGGTGTACGGGGGGCAGGCCGCGATCGAGGAGGGCCAGCGGCTACGGACGATGCACAAGGACCTGTCCGCCACCGACGAGACCGGTCGCCGGCATCGCGCGTTGACCCCGCAGCCGTGGGCCTGGGTGCCGCTGACCGCCTTCCACGCGGTGAGCATGTACTCCCGCTACTTCCTGCCCCGCCCGCTCACCGAGGAGCAGCTGGAGGCGGCCTACCGAGAGATCCTGCAGATGTGCCGGATCCTGCAGGTCCGCGAGGACCTGCTGCCACCCACTCGGGACGCGTTCTGGGCCTACTACGACGACATGATCGCCAACACCCTGGAGAACCACCCGACGGCCCACGACGTGCTGGCGCTGGCCGCCCGCACCCCGGCGCCCCCGGTACTGCCCGCCCCGCTGCGCCGGCTCTGGTTCCCGGCCGGCGTGGCGCACGGTGAGTTCAATCGCCTGGTGATGGCCGGGACCTTGCCACCCGCCGCCCGGGACAAGCTCGGCCTGACCTGGTCCCGGTATGACGAGGCCCGGCTGCGCGCCGTGGGGGCCATGGCCGGGCGAGCAAACGCGGCCCTGCCCGAGCGGGTCAAGTACCTGCCGATCGCGTTCGAGGCCCGGCGCGCGGCGCGCGCGGCGCAGCGACTGGACGACATCCTGGCCGAGCGCCCGATGTAGCCGGCGCCGAGCCCGCGCCAGACGTGCTGGACGAACTCAGCTCCGCACCCGGTCCCGGCACGTGTACACGGTCATCTCGGCACCGCGCAGGAATCCGACCAGGGTGATGCCGGCGTCCTCGGCGAGTTCGGCGGCGAGAGTGGACGGTGCGGAGATCGCCGCAACCAACGGCACACCGGCCATCGCTGCCTTCTGAATCAGTTCGAAGGAGGCCCGCCCGGACAGCAGCAGCACCGACCCGGCGGCCGGGATGCGGCGGTTCAACAGCGCCCAACCCATCACCTTGTCGACGGCGTTGTGCCGTCCGACGTCCTCACGGATCACCTGCAGCTCGCCGGACGCGTCGAACAGCCCGGCTGCGTGCAGACCGCCGGTGGCCTGGAAGATTCGCTGCTCCGCCCGCAACCGATCGGGCAGCGCCCGCAGCACCTCGACGTCGACGACGACCGGGTCGTCACCGGGCGGGAACGCGGTCCGGGTCCGTACCGCCTCCAGCGACGCCTTGCCGCAGACCCCACACGAGGAGGTCGTGTAGAAGTTGCGCTCGACCAGCGGGCCCGGCACCGGCACGCCGTCGGCCAGCGTGACGTCGAGGACGTTGTAGGTGTTCAGGCCGTCGTCGTCGACGCCGTCGCAGTAGCGGGCGGTCCGCACGTCGTCGATCTTCGTGATGACGCCCTCGGTGAGCAGGAAGCCGTGCGCGAACTCGATGTCGGCCCCGGGCGTGCGCATCGTGACGGCCAACGGGCGACCGTCGACCCGTAACTCCATCGGCTCCTCGGTCGCGAGGGAGTCCACCCGGTCGGTCGCGCCCGCGGGCGTCAGGCGAGTGACCGGGCGCCGACCGGTGAGCCCGCCCATCAGGCCCCGATAAGCGCGACCGCGGCTGCGACCAGCGGGTCGTCGACCTCGCCGGCGGCCTGCCCGGCGAGCAGCGCCGTACGCATCCGCGGGTCCCAGAACATGCGGATGTGGTTCGCGATGGCCTCGGCGGCCGTGTCCTGCGGCTTGTGCCGGAACTGGTCGGCGATCTCGCCGGCAAGGCGCACTTCGGGCCGGATGTCTCCCTGGCTCACACGGCCTCCTTCGTCGGCCGCGTGAGCGGGGCAGCGGTGCTTATTGGTTCGCTCGCAAGCTCGCTCACACGACCGCCGGTTCCGCGGTGTCCACGGTGTCCGCCCGAGCGGTTGCGAGCGCCACCTGAACCGCCGTCACTTTGTACTCCGGACAGTTGGTTGCCCAGTCCGAGTGCTCGGTCGTCACCACGTTCGCGCCCGTCACGGGGTGATGGAAGGTGGTGTAGCAGACGCCCACCGGCATCCGGTCGGACAGCACCGCGCGAAGCGTCGTCACGCCAACCCGGCTGGCCAGGCTGACGGTGTCGCCGTCGTTGATACCCCGGTCCTCGGCGTCGTGCGGGTGCAGCTCGAGGACGTCCTCGGGGTGCCACGCGACGTTCGCGGTGCGCCGCGTCTGCGCGCCCACGTTGTAGTGGGACAGGATGCGGCCGGTGGTGAGGATCAGCGGGAACTTGCGGGTGCTGCGCTCCTTGGTCGGGACGTAGACCGTCTCCATGAAGCGGCCCTTGCCACGGGTGAACTCCTCGACGTGCATGACCGGCGTGCCCAGTGGGTGTTCGGCGTCGCAGGGCCACTGCACCGATCCGACCCGGTCGAGCATCTCGAAGGAAACGGCGGAGAACGTCGGCGTGGTCAGGGCGATCTCGTCCATGATCTGCGCCGCGTTGTCATAGTGCATCGGGTAACCCATCGCCTGCGAGATCTCGCAGACGATCTCCCACTCCTGCTTGCCGGTCGGCGGCGGCATCACTTCGCGCACACGATTGATGCGGCGCTCGGCGTTGATGAACGTGCCGTCCTTCTCCAGGAACGACGTGCCGGGCAGCAGCACGTGCGCGAACTTCGCCGTCTCGTTGACGAACAGGTCCTGCACCACGAGCAGGTCCAGCGAAGCTAGCGCACTGTGCACGTGCTTGGTGTTCGGGTCGGACTGGGCGACATCCTCGCCCTGGATGAACAGCGCGCGGAAGCTGCGCTCGATCGCGGCATCGAACATGTTCGGGATCCGCAGCCCCGGCTCCGGGAGGATCGGTACGCCCCAGAGCTGTTCGTAGATGGCCCGTACGTCGTCGCGGGCGACGTGCCGGTAACCGGGCAGCTCGTGCGGGAACGAGCCCATGTCGCAGGAGCCCTGCACGTTGTTCTGGCCACGCAGCGGGCTCACGCCGACGCCGTTGCGGCCGATGTTGCCGGTAGCCATCGCCAGGTTGGCCATGCCCATGACCATCGTCGAGCCCTGGCTGTGCTCGGTGACGCCGAGGCCGTAGTAGATGGCCGAGTTACCGGCGCGGCCGTAGAGGCGGGCGGCGGCGCGCAGCTCCTCGGCGGGGACGCCGGTGATCCCCTCCAGCGCCTCCGGGGAGTGCGAGGGATCGGCGATGAACGCGGCCCACTCGTCGAACTCCACACAGCGGGCGTCGATGAACTCGCGGTCGGCCATGCCCTCGGTGACAATGACGTGCGCGATGGCGTTGATGACGGCGACGTTGCTGCCGGGCGCGAGCTGCAGGTGGTGGCTCGCCCGGATGTGCGGGGTCCTCACCAGGTCGATGTGCCGGGGGTCGACGACGATGAGCTTCGCACCCTCGCGCAACCGGCGCTTCATCCGGGAGGCGAAGACCGGGTGGGCGTCAGTCGGGTTCGCACCGATCACCATGATCACGTCGGCCTCGGCGACCGAGGCGAAGTGCTGGGTCCCCGCGGACTCGCCGAAGGTCTGTTTCAGGCCGTAGCCGGTGGGTGAGTGGCAGACCCGGGCGCAGGTGTCGACGTTGTTGTTCCCGAACGCGGCGCGGACCATCTTCTGGACGACGTAGACCTCTTCATTGGTGCACCGCGAGGAGGTGATCGCGCCGATCGCGTTCTGCCCGTGCTTGGCCTGGATCTCGCGGAACCGGCGGGCGGTGAAGGAGATGGCCTCGTCCCAGTTGACCACCTGCCAGGGATCAGTGAAGGACTCGCGCATCATCGGGGAGAGCACGCGGTCCGGGTGGCTGGCGTAGCCGTAGGCGAAGCGGCCCTTCACGCAGCTGTGGCCCTCGTTCGCGCCGCCGTTCTTCGACGGCATCATCCGGACCAGCTCATCCCCCCGCAGCTCGGCGCGGAATGAGCAGCCGACGCCGCAGTACGCGCAGGTGGTTTCGACCGCGCGGGTCGGCATCCCGAGTTCGACGACGGACTTCTCCTGCAGCGCAGTGGTCGGGCAGGCCTGTACGCAGGCCCCGCAGGACACGCACTCGGAGGACAGGAAGTCGGTGCCGCCGGCGCTGACCGTGGAGCCGAACCCGCGACCATCGATGGTCAGCGCGATGGTGCCCTGCACCTCGTCACAGGCACGCACGCAGCGGGAACAGACGATGCAGCTGCGGGGGTCGAACTGGAAGTAGGGGTTGGAAACGTCGACGTCGGCGTGCAGGTGGTTCTCGCCCTGACCGTAACGGACGTTGACCAGCCCGACGGTGTCCGCGACCGCGTGCAGCTCGCACGCGCCATCCATGCAGTCGGCCGGGTGGTCGGACATGTACAGCTCGACGACGCCGCGGCGCAGCCGGTCGACCTTCTCGCTGCGGGTGCGCACGACCATGCCCGCAGCGACCGGCGTGGTGCAGGACGCAGGCACGCCCTTGGCCTTGTCGATCTCCACGACGCACAGCCGGCACGACCCGAAGGCCTCGAGCGAATCGCTGGCGCAAAGGCTGGGGATGTCGATGCCGGCCTCGCGAGCTGCGCGCATCACCGAGGTGCCCGGCGGCACGGTGACGGATCGGCCGTCGATCTCCAGCGTGACGGTTGCCTCGCCGGCGCGGGCCGGCGTGCCGAAGTCGGTGTCCTGAAGCAGGGTCATCGCTCGAAGTCCTCTCGGAAGTGCTTGACCGCACTGCGTACCGGCATGGGCGTCAGTCCTCCCATGGCACACAGCGAGCCATCCGTCATCAACTCGCACAGGTCCTCGAGCAGCGTGAGCTCGGTACGCCCGCCCGCCCGGATCCGGTCGATGGTCTCCACCCCCCGCACCGCGCCGACCCGACACGGGGTGCACCGCCCGCACGATTCCTCCGCGCAGAACTCCATGGCGAAGCGGGCCATCCCGGCCATGTCGACGGTGTCGTCGAAGACCACGATCCCGCCGTGCCCCACCATCGCGCCCGCCTCGGCGAACGCCTCGTAGTCCATTGGCAGGTCGAACTGGCTGGTCGGCAGGTACGCGCCCAGCGGACCGCCGACCTGCACCGCGCGCACCGGGCGATCCGACGCCGTGCCGCCGCCGTAGGTCTCGACCAGCTCGCCGAGGGTGATCCCGAAGCCGGCTTCGAACACCCCGCCCCGGGCAATGTTTCCGGCCAGCTGGAAGACCTGTGTGCCGCGGGAGCGGCCCACGCCGAGCGCCGCGAACGCGGCCGCGCCCTCGGCGAGGATCGCCGGGACGGAGGCGAGGGTGAGCACGTTGTTGATCACGGTGGGCCGGCCGAACAGCCCGGCGATCGCGGGGATCGGCGGCTTGGGTCGGACCAGTCCGCGCTTGCCCTCCAGGCTTTCCAACATCGAGGTTTCTTCGCCGCAGATGTAGGCGCCGGCGCCGACCCGCACCGAGAGGTCGAAGCTCAGTCCGGAACCCAGGAGGTCCGGCCCGAGCCAACCCACCGCATAGGCCTCCGCGATCGCGGCGCGCAGCGTCTCGACTGCGTCCGGGTACTCCGAGCGGCAGTAGATGTAGCCCTCGGTGGCGCCGACCGCGTGCGCCGCGATCGTCATGCCCTCGATGAGGGTGAACGGATCGCCCTCCATCAGCATCCGGTCGGCGAAGGTGCCGGAGTCCCCCTCGTCCGCGTTCGCGCAGACGAATTTCAAACCAGGCGGCTGGTCCAGGACGGTCTTCCACTTGATGCCGGTCGGGAAGCCAGCGCCACCGCGGCCACGCAGGCCGGACTCGGTGACCTCGGCGACGATGTTGCCCGGCGCCAACGACAGGGCGCGACGCAGGCCGGCCAGGCCGCCGTGCGCCTGGTAGTCGGCCGCGGACCGCGGGTCGACCAAGCCGACCCGGGCGAAGGTGACCCGCTGCTGGGCACGCATCCAGGGCAGGTCTGCGACCGGCCCGAGGAACAGGTCGTTGGCGGCGCCATCGAGCAGACCACCGGCCAGCAGGCCGTCGACGTCCTCCGGGCGCACCGGCCCGTACCCGACCCGGCCGGTCGGCGTGTCGACCTCGACCAGCGGTTCGAGCCAGAGCATGCCGCGCGACCCGGTGCGGACGACCTCGGTCCCGGCGGGGGTCAGTGCCGCGATCCGCTCGGCGACCTCGTCGGCGCCGACCGCGCGAGCGGAGGCATCCATGGGCACGTAGACCTTCACCGCAGCCCACCCAACATCGCGTCGAGACGGTCCGGGCTGATCCGGCCCTGCAGCCGACCGTCGAGCTGGATCGACGGCCCGAGCGCGCAGTTACCGAGGCAGAACACCTCGTCGAGGCTCACGGCGCCGTCCGGCGTGGTCTCGCCGAACTCGACGCCCAGGCGGTTCTTGGCGTGGGCGACAAGCGCGTCGGCCCCGACCGCCTGGCAGGCCTCGGCGCGGCAGATCTTGACCGTTGCGCGGCCGGGCGCGGTGGTGCGGAAGTCCTTGTAGAACGAGACGACGCCATGCACCTCGGCGACCGAGAGGTTCAGCGCGTCGGCCAGGACCGGGATCGCGGCGGGGTCGATGTAACCGAACTCGTGCGCAACGGCGTGCAGGATCACCATCAGCGGCCCGCGCTCGGCGGCGTGCGTGGCGGCGATGCCACGGACCCGGTCGGCGAGCGTGGGTGCCGGAGCGGGGGCAGACATATCTGGCAGTCGTACGGGATGCCGGTCCCCGGCGGCAAACTCACAGTGTCGATCCATCGATAAACGCTGTTTATCACCGCAGGTCAACCGCTAGGCTCGGCGCTGTGTCCGGCGACATCCTGTTACGCCAGCTGGAGTACCTGGTCGCGCTGAACCGCGAGCAGCACTTCGGCCGCGCCGCGGCGGCCTGCCACATCAGCCAGCCCGCGCTGTCCGCAGCACTGCGCAAGCTGGAGACTCACCTGGGCGTCACCATCGTCAATCGAGGTCAGCGCTACGGTGGGCTGACCGACGAGGGCGCGCAGGTGCTCGGCTGGGCGCACCGCATCCTCGCCGAACGGGACGCGCTGCTGCTCGACCTCGACCGGTTGCACGGCGGCCTGACCGCCACGGTCCGCATCGGTGCGATTCCCACCGCGGTGCCCACCCTGCCGTGGTTGACCACGGCGCTCACCGACCGTCACCCGCGCGCCCGGGTGCGCATCGAGCTGCTGTCCTCAGTGGAGATCGTTCGCGGCCTGAACGATTTCGAACTCGACGGCGGGCTGACCTACCTTCCCGAGGAACCCGACGACAACACCCGGCTGGTGCCGCTCTACCGGGAGCGCTACCTACTGCTCACCCCGGCCGATGGACCTTTCGCCGAGCGCGGGTCACTGTCCTGGGCGGATCTGGCGGAGGTGCCGCTGTGTGCGCTGCCCACCACCATGCAGAACCGTCGGATCCTCGACGCGGCCCTGGCCGAAGCGGGCGTGCACGGCGACGTGGTGCTCGAGGCCGACACCGTCGAATCGCTGTATGCGCACCTGGGTACCCGGCGGTGGTCCTGCGTGGTGGCGCACCCGTGGGCGTACAGCTACGGAGTCCCGACCGGTATGCGGCTGCTGCCAATATACCCCAACCCGCGCACTCCGGCGGTCGGGCTGATCACCGGTCACCAGACTCCATGGTCGCTCGCGGCCGCCGCCCTGCACGACGCCGTCCTGGCCGCCGACATCGCCGCCCGCCTCAACCGGCAGACCTCCTGATGAGGGGAAAATCGCGTTCCCACAAGGGATGTGACGATCACTCGGGATCACCTGCCTGGGCGCGCCCGAGGTCAGGTCGCATCCAGACGACGACTCGTGAGTGGGCGGACCTCGGCGATCTTGTCGTAGTCACCATCGACATGGACCACGCCGAGGCCGCTGTGCAACGCCGTCTCGGCGATGATCAAGTCGGGGATCGGGATGCGGTGCCACATGCCGTGGTGGTGCGCCAGGTCGCGTTGGAGGGCGAGCGCCCGATCGAGAATGTCAGGAGGAGCCGGCGCCGGGCGGAAGTCCGAACGCAGCCGGGAGGCGACGACGTCGTAATCCTGAGCGCCGCGCGCGGAGTAGAGCCATTCGAGCTCACCCATCGGGCAGAGGTGCAGGTTGCCGGCCAACTCCGCGAGTTGGGCAGCGATCGACGATTGGTTCAGCCGGGCGGCTGCGCTCTTGTCCAACACCCAACCGGCGGGCGCCGGGCGGCCGCGGCTTCGTCTCACCGCCACATGTCCTCGGAGGCGAGAACCTGTGCGTCGATTCCGGCGTCGAAGTGCTGCAGCAAGCGCAGTTGCCGTTCCCGAAGCTCAGCGAATTCGGCGTCACCCTGGTCCGCGGCCCGGCGAAGCGCCTCCTCGACCGTCGCGCGCGTGGTGCCGAGGCCCAACGCCCGCTTGGCGCGGGCGAGCAGGTCCTCATCAATCTCGATCGTGGTTCGCTTCATGTATGCATGCTACTGGCAATATGTATGTACCGAGCCCACCGAGAGAACTCGTGGACAGAAAGCCCAACGCCGGGCACCTGCGGATAGGCACCCGGCGTCGTGCCTGCTCAACCGGCGGAGGATACGAGTTTTGAACTCGTGAGGGGTTGCCCCTAACACGCGCGCGTCGTCCGGCAGTCCGGGCGGAACGGCCCCGGAGCGGAGCCGAGATCACGCTGCGGGGGCCTGAGCGCAGTTCTGGTTCGGCGGTGGCCTCCACCTGCCGTCTCCGCCACACTGAGGCCCATGGCGGAGCGGGCTTCGGCGCTGGTCACCATCCTCTTTACGGATTTGGTGGGTTCGACGGAGCTGTTGTCCCGGGCCGGCGACGAGGATGCGCAGCGGATCTTCCGGGCTCATCACAAGCTGCTGGCAGATGTGGCCTCCGGCCATGGGGGCGCCGAGGTGAAGTGGCTCGGCGACGGGCTGATGGCGTCCTTCGCGTCCGCCGCCGACGCCTTGCGCTGCGCCATTTCGATGCAGCAGTCCTGTCAGCGGCCGGTAGCGGGCCAACGTCTGTCCATCCGGGTCGGCCTCAATACAGGCGAGGCCTTCCGCGACGAGGTGGACTTCTTCGGTACGCCGGTCGTGGTCGCCCGGCGTCTGTGTGACCATGCCGCCGGTGGTCAGATTCTGTGCTCCGAACTGGTCGCCGGCCTGCTCGCCGGTCGGGTCGGATTCGCCTTCGTTTCCCTCGGCGCGCTGGAACTCAAAGGCGTGCCCGACGCCGTCAGCGCCCTCGAGGTGCGCTACGAGGTCGATGCCGCGCCGGCGCTCGGGGGGCGCCTCCCCTTCGTCGGGCGGCAGGATGCGCTTGCCCGCTTGGTCGGGCGCCTGGCGGAAACGGCCGCCGGGCATGGCGGGCTCATGTTCGTGGCCGGCGAGCCGGGCATCGGCAAGACCCGCCTCACCGAGGAATTGGCCGAGGCCGCCGCCGCCGACGGGTTCTCGGTGTTGTGGGGGCACTGTTTGGACGGGGACTGGGCACCCCCCTACGCTCCGTTCGCCGAGGCGGTCGAGGCCATGGTCGACCGGCTCCCCGCCGAAGAGTTACGTGCCGATCTAGGCGCCGGTGGCCCCGTCCTTGCGCAGCTCGTCCCCGCTCTCCATCAGCGTGTTTCTGAGCTGCCCGACGTGGCCCCGGTCCAGCCCGACGAGGCGCGCTTCCGGGTCCTCGACGCGATGGCCCAGTTCCTCGCCGCCACGGCCCGGCGGGTGCCGGTGCTGCTGTGTCTCGACGACCTCCATTGGGCCGACGCGTCCACCGTGGCGATGCTTCGACACGTCGTGCGCACATCTCGCGGCCAACGGATGTTGGTGGTGGGCACCTATCGCGACGCGGAGGTAGGCGCGGGCCACCCACTCCACGACGCCCTGGGGGATTTGCGCCGGCAGGTGGAGTTCGAGCGGCTCAAGCTCGAGGGCCTCGAAGCCAAAGCGGTGGCTGAACTGCTCGAGGCCATTGCCGACCACGACGTGCTTGGCTCCGTGGCCGCCGCCATCGCCACCGAGACGGCCGGCAACCCGTTCTTCATCAAGGAGGTGCTGCGCCACCTGTTCGACGAAGGGCGCTTCCTGCGCGGGCCCGACGGGCGATGGATCTCGGATCGGCCGCCGGCCGAACTCGGCATTCCCAAGGGAGTCCGAGAGGTCATCGGCCGGCGCCTGGCCCGGCTGTCGGCCGACGCCAATCGGTTGCTGTCGGCCGCCTCGGTTTTCGAGGGCGACATCCACCTCGGGGTGGTGACGACCGTGGCGGGGATCAGCGAGGACGTGGCCCTCGACGCTCTCGATGAGGCCCTCGACGCCCAGCTGCTCCAGCCGGCGGGCGCTGTTGACGTCTACCGATTCACCCAGGACCTGATCCGCCACACCATCTCCGAAGAGCTGAGCCCCTCGCGCCGGGCGCGCCTGCATTTACGGGCGGCTCAGGTTCTGAGCGCGGCTGCCGGCGGAAAGCCCGGTCCGGGGATGGTGGGCGAGATCGCGACCCAGTTTCACCGGGGCCGCGGGCTTCCGGGCGCCGAGGAAGGCGTGGCGACTGCGCTGGCCGCCGCCGGCCACAGCGAAGCGACCGGCGGTCAGGCCGAAGCCGCCCGGTTCCTGCGCATGGCGTTGGAGCTCATGGCCGCCGATGACCCCCGGCGGCCGCGGATCCTCGGTCAGCTCGGGATGGCGCTCATCTGGAGCCTCGCTTTCGACAACGGCCTCGACGTCGCCGCCGAGGCCGGTCACGCCATCGACGCCTCCGAAGGCCAGGCCGCGGCGGCGGAGTACTTTGCGGCGGCCGCCCTGGCCATCGGATTCACCGGCAACAACGTCCGGGCCTGGGACCTAGCGCGCGAGGGTCTTGCGCACACGGCGGACCGGCGTGATCTCTCCTGGGCCCATCTGTATGTCATTGATTCTCAGCGCCGGGACTTCGGCCACCCTGAGCACCCTGGCATCCCGCTCGACACCCCCGAACGCTGGGAAGCGGCCCGGCTCATTCGGGCCTCTCGACCCGATCCCGTGGCCTTCGGCGGGCTTGAGACCCCCTTCGGTTCTCGGGCAGAAGCGGTGACCAGCACCCGGAATCTGTCCATCCTCGTCTGCTTCGGGGGCGAGTTCGAGCGCTGCCTCCCGCTGGCCATGGCGGAGGCGCAAGCGTCGCTTGCCCGCGGACAAGCCGTCCGAGGGGCCCGCTGTTTCATGACGGCAGCTTTTTGCCAGCTCTCTCTTGGCCGTCTGGAAGACGGACGCGCGTCCTTGGAAGAGGCGGAGCGACTGGCCGAGCCCACGGGCACGCCGATCTTCGGAATCCTGCACGGTTGGGAGCTACTAACCGCGTTCCTGGATGACGAGGTGGGGTTGGCCGCTCTCGCTGCCCGCTTTGGCCAACTCATACCAACCCTGGCACCCGGCCAGGCGTGGGCGCTCGGGCCCGCCTACGCCATCTGCGCCCGAACCTGCGCGCGCCTTGGTCGCAGTGACGAGGCGCTCGGGTTCCTCGAGCAGCTTCTCCCGTGGCTCGAGCGGGCGCCGGCGTGGTCCTATCACTTCCCGGACATCGCCGGCTACTCTGCCGAGACGCTCTGGCTGCTCGGTCGGGTCGACCACATCGACGTCGTAGAGCAAGCCGTCAGGGAAAAGGTCCTCGCGCCGGACTTCCGCGACATCGGGGTCGACTCCCGTCTTTCGCTGGCCCGTCTGTGCACGCTTCGGGGACGCTACGAGGAGGCTCAGCAGTGGTTCGGTGAGGCGCGCAGCGTCCTGCGCGAGCAGAGCGCGCTTCCCTTGCTGGCGATGGCCGACTTCGATCAAGCACAGATGTTCATGCGCCGAAGCGACCGGGACGATGCGCAGCACGCTCGCGCGCTGCTGGAAGTCGCCCGCATCCGGTTCGAAGAGGTCGGTATGCGTGGGTGGGTCGACCGAACGGACCAACTCCTCCGCCAGTCGGGCTGATCATCTCGGCCAGATCCGCGCCCACGCCCGCATCACGGCGGTGGTGCGCGCCCATGCGCCCGTAGCCCGACGAAACGCTCGCCGGGCACCGTGAAGGTGCCCGGCGTTTTGGATGCTCGATCGGCGGAGGATACGAGATTTGAACTCGTGAGAGGTTTCCCCCAACACGCTTTCCAAGCGTGCGCACTAGGCCGCTATGCGAATCCTCCTTGGAGCGCGGTAAAGCCTACCGGTCCCCGCCGGCCCCGGCGGACTGCAGGTTTTGCGCCGGGCGACGAGCCGGCGCCGGACGCGTAGACTGCTCCCCGGCTCCCCGCGTGGTGCCATCTCGCCGAACCCCCCCAGGGCCGGAAGGCAGCAAGGGTAGGAGGGCTCTGGTAGGTGCGCGGGGCGCTTCTATTTAACGGCGCTCAGCAGCGCCGTGATGGTCTGCGACTCCTGTTGCTGGTCGAAGGCGATCCGGGCGGCCAGGGCCCGGACCGCGTCGATCGCGGCATGTTTCGTGGCGTCGGCGAGCATCACCTGGCCACCTTCGTGGTGCCTCAGCATCAGCTCCAAGAACATCCGGTCCAGCGTCGGGCCCGTGGCCGAGCGCAATGCGTTGAGCTGCGCGGTCGTGGCCATCCCCGGCATGGTCGCCATGGCGGCGTGCTCGGCCATCCACTGCATGGGCGGGCCGGCCGGCAGCGCCGGGGCGTGCCACAACGTGAGATAGCCGCGCAACGCGCCGATGTCGAGCAGTTGGTCGTCCTCGATACCCGCGGCCAACGCGGCGATCTTCGAGTCCTTGGTGCGGTCGCGGACCAACTGCGCCATCA